>CAZSKE010000116.1:0-6966 GCA_964607325.1 uncultured bacterium
GCGGTTAACGACGTTAGGGGAGGGCCAGTTGGTATCGTTAACTGGCCGAAATAAAAAAGCCCGCCTTTCGGCGGGCTTGCGGGCGATCCTACTAGGGATTTATGCGTCGTCCTTTTCAGATGCCAACATAAGTATACAGCCGTATTCTTTTGCGGTCAACGAGATTAATACATTAATACAAATATATAAATTATACTTGACCGCTCAAGCATAAGGCTGTATGCTTAATGTATGAACCGCTTATCAGAAGCCGAACAAGAGCTGGTTATAAAGGCCTTGGTGGAAGGGAATTCCATCAGGTCCACGGTTCGTATGACGGGAATAGCTAAGAACACAATTACAAAACTATTGGTTGCCGTTGGCGATGCGTGCGAGGCGTATCACCGAAACAACGTAAAACACCTTAAAACAAAGCGTATTCAATGCGATGAAATATGGAGCTATTGCTATTCGAAGGATAAGAACGTACCGAAACAATTTAGGGGGCAGTTTGGATACGGCGATGTTTGGACGTTCACTTGTATAGATGCGGATACAAAACTTTGTGTGTCCTGGTACGTCGGTCCTCGCACAACCGATAGCGCCGAAACATTTATGATGGATATTCATAAGCGCATTGATACAAGGGTTCAAATAACCACGGATAGCTATAAAGGATACGAAACGGCAATAAACGCCTTTAAAAACGATGTGGATTATGGGGTTATAGCAAAGACTTATGGGAGGCCTTGGTACAACCCTCCAGACCCTTCACGCCGATATAGCCCCAACACTTGCACATCAGTTAAGAAAACCGTTCACATCGGAAGCCCGGACCGAGACCATATATCCACGTCTTATGTAGAGCGCCAGAACCTAACCATGCGTATGTCCATGAGGCGTTTTACCCGCCTAACCAATGGGTTCAGTAAGAAACTTGCCAATCTTGAGGCCGCTATAGCCCTTCATTTCGTGTACTACAACTATTGCCGTATCCATCAAACCCTTCGTGTAACCCCAGCTATGGAGGCCGGTATAACTGACCATGTTTGGGGCGTTAAAGACCTATTAAACATCCAAAACTCATCAATAAAGGCCGCATAATAAGGGTTTTCTGACTGTAAACAAACGATACAAACTGACCCACCACCAGTAATTTTACGGTGCTATCCTAAAAGTTCACCCTTGGAGCCACTTTAAGGGGATTGGGGCTTTCCTTGAAGAAAACCATGCTCAAGAAAGAGGACTGGGGCGGGCTCGCGCTTGCTTCCATCCTCGCCACGTTTGTGTTCCCCCCTTATTTCATCCACCTCATGGCCATGGCCGCTCTCAGCGAATTCGGGCACCTGTACACCAATATCAAGGAACGAGTCGAGGCGGATAAAGACAAGTTCCAGCAATTCGAGAGGGAATTCCGCAAAGGCTACCAGATGGAAAAAGAGGGCAACCCCGCGGGCGCCCTGGCATGGTACCGGCGGTTGGAAAAGGAATACGCGGGATTGCCCCAAGTCGCGAAACTCTGCACGCTCAAGATCCAGAAAATGGAAAAAGCCCACTCCGTTCCCGAGGCCGTCGTGCCGACAGAGGCGAGGCGAAAGACACGGTGGAAGCCCCGGGGTCGCGGGGTGAAAAAACGGGGAAGGGGGAAATAAACCATGTCCGGTTCCCCTTGCCGCGTTTGTGGCAACCCCCACCCGCCGGGCGATGGAAACGTCTGCCCCGATTGCCTGGTCTCGATCGAGCCCCCCTCGGCCGACACGCGAAAGGGCATGGCGGAGTTTGAGGTGGGCGAGTACGCCGAGGCCTTGAAGGCGTTCGAAAAGGCCCTGGCCAAGACCCCCGCGAGCGCGCTGGCCCTGCGCGACTGCGGTCACGCCTCGTTCCACATGCAGGAAGGCGCGCGGGCCTTCGATTATTACCGGAAGGCCATCGACCTGGAACCCCGCCTCATCGACGCGCACTTCAATCTCGGACTGCTCCAGGCCCAGCGAGGCCGCGTGAACGAGGCCTTGTTCGAGTTTCTCGAGGTGCTCCACCAGCGCCATTTTTTCCATCCGGGCGCCTATTACCTGGGATTGCTTCACACTCCCGAGTCCCTTGAGCAACAAGCGCGCCTGCAGGCGGGCTTGTTGTTCAAGCAACGCGGCGAGCTGGAGAGGGCGATCGAGCAGTTTCAGGCCGTGCTGACGATGAATCACAAGCATCTCTTGGCGCTCGGCAACTTGGGGGACTGCTATCTGGCCCTTGAGAAATGGGACGAGGCCGTTAACACCTTCAAACGCGCCTTGGGGATCCAAGGGGAGGGACCGGATCGGGACAATCTTCAAAACGACCTCGGGGTGGCGTATTTTCGGCGCGGCAATTTGGAAAAAGCCGTGACCCAGTTCAAGGCCGTTTTAAAGCGCGATCCGGACAACGTGAACGCCGTGTACAACCTGGGGCAGGTGTATTTCCAGGAAGGCCTCACGGGTCGTGTCCAAAGGGATTATGAGGAATTCGCGCGCGTCAAAGGCGGGGCCGCCATCTTGTACGCCCTTTCCAAGTCCATCGCGGACGTGGCGGGATCGCAACGCGGGGGCGCCGCCGAGGAGACTTTGTTGGTGGGGCAGGGTTCGGCGCTTCGGCATGTTCAGGATCTCATCCAGCGGGCGGCGGCCAGTGACGCCACGGTGCTCATCCTGGGAGAGAATGGCACGGGTAAGGAACTGGTGGCGCGCGCTATCCACCAGATTTCGACGCGTCATGACAAGCCTTTTCAAGCGGTGGCTTGTTCCGCCCTCACCGAGACGCTTCTCGAGTCCGAGCTTTTCGGTCACGAGAAGGGATCCTTCACGGGGGCCGTGGGGCGCCGGATCGGCAAGTTCGAGGCCGCGCACCGCGGCACGCTTTTCCTGGACGAGATCGGCGAGATCAGCCCGGCCACCCAGGTGAAACTCCTGAGGGTTCTACAGGAAAGGGAGTTCGAGCGGGTGGGCGGAGGGGAAACCGTCAAGGTGGACGTTCGCATCCTAGCCGCCACGAACCGGGATTTAAGGCGCGAGGTGGCGGAAGGACGGTTTCGGGAAGATCTTTTTTACCGCCTCAATGTCATCCTGATCGAGGTTCCGCCTTTGCGGGAGCGTTCCGGGGACATCCCGGTCCTGTTGAGGCATTTTCTGGAGAAAATGAGGGCCAAGCGGCCCATCCGGTTCGAGGGCGCCGCGCCCGAGACCTTGCGTCGCATGGAAAGATACCGTTGGCCGGGAAATGTGCGCGAGTTGGAAAACCTCATCGAGCGGGTCGTGACGCTTTACGACGATGTGCTCATCCGCCCGGAGCATCTTCCTCCCGAGATGGTCGGCGGCCCTCAGGACGGCGCGCGCCAGGGTTCCTGGTCAGGGGGCAATGGCCTGACGGACACGCTCACGTCGGGAGCGCGTTTGGAGGATGTCGAAAAGGAAGCCATCCAGCGGGTTTTGCTTCAATCCCGGTTCAACAAGAAACGCGCCGCGGAAACACTTGGAATCAGTCGTCCCACCCTATATCAGAAAATTAAAAGGTACGGGTTGGACACCCACGACCCCACCCCCGCGAACTAGTCCAGTCTTCGAACAGGAGAAGACTCGATTTACCTTGTTAGGCCTCATTTAAGTCCCCCAGGGTTCGTTGTAGGTAAAAGCCGTGGAAAGAACAGAAGTGTAAGAAAAACATACATACTTTACACAGTGTAAATTTTTTATACACTTTCTGATGTAATGTAATTATTGTTTGTTTTAGAAACGATTGAATATAAGGGATTTATGCATATTTCTAGGTTTGAGGCATTGGCATGAGGATTGCTTATAAAGAGTGCGACGAGCGCATACCGCCTGACCCGGCGGTCCGCTAGTCCGAACCAAGGTACCTCCTGAGACCCCGGTATGACCCGCCGGGGTCTCTTTTTTTTGTTAACTTAACGAGGTTCGACCGTTACTTCGCCCACGGAGACCTACTCTGAACTCCCCTTGGATTCCCTTCATCGCATCCTTTCTCCTCGCCTTGGGTTTGACCCCCCTCTTCCGGAAGGTGGCGCTTCGAACACAGTTCCTGGACACCCCATCCGGCCAATTGAAGAAGCACACGGCGCCCGTTCCCTATATGGGGGGATTGGCTCTGTACTTCGCTTTCCTGTTGTCGGTCCTGTCGGTGGTGATCCTCATGCCGCCGCCCGATTCCTCCAAGCTTCTCGCGCTCCTGGCCGGAGGCACCGTGGTGGCTTTGTTGGGCCTGGTGGACGATCTCTTCACGCTCGGCCCCGGTCTCAAGTTCGTGGTGCAACTGGCCGCGGCGGCCCTCTTGTATTTATTCGGGGTGCGATTGGAATTCATGCCCTCGCACCCCATTCTGGGATTTCTTCTCACGGTGTTCTGGGTGACGCTGGTGACCAACGCGCTCAACCTGGTGGACATCATGGACGGGCTGGCCGCGGGGTTGGCCTTGACCGCTTGTCTTGGATTCGTGATAGTTCCTTTCGTCAACGACCAGTCTTACGTTCCCCTGGCGGCCGCCGGATTGGGCGGCGCCTTGTTGGGTTTTCTCCCCTATAACATTCAACCGGCGCGTATCTATATGGGTGACTCGGGCGCCCTTTTCATCGGGTTCATCCTGTCGGGTCTCGCCATGGGCCACGGGTATTCCCAAGTCAACACCGTGGCACTCAGCGCGCCGTTGCTGATCTTGGGAGTTCCCTTGTACGACACCCTTCTCGTGATGGGACTGAGGACGCTCAAGGGTCGGTCGGTGTTCCGGGGCTCCAACGACCACCTCGCCTTGCGGTTACGGGCGTTAGGCCTTTCCGTCAAGTGGGTCGTGGGGCTTCTTTGGGCCGCGAGCGTCCTGCTTTCCGCCTTCTCCTGGTTCCTGGTGCGCGCCTCGGATAAGCGATCGATCCTGGCGATCCTCGCGCTTTTCGCGGTCACGTTGACCTTCACCTTGTTCGTGGCCCAGATCCCCATGGAAAGCCCGCGGGCCTCTTCCGGAGCGCCCCGGCGTGTCAACCCGGCGAGGCTTGGCCGGGAGCGGAAGGGGAGATCCGGCGCGGGACGGTCTTGAAAACCCCGGTTCTCATCGCCGGCGCCGGGTTGTCGGGGCTTTCCTGCGCCCGTTTTCTCTATGCCCGGGGACGTCCGGTTTTGTTGGTCGAGCGCGAGAACGAGGTCGGGGGACTTTGCCGTTCCGTTGCGCGCGCGGGCTTCACGTTCGATTACACGGGGCATTTTCTGCATTTCAAGAACCCCGGAACACGGCGTTGGGTGCTTCGCTTGCCCGGGTTGATTCTCAAGGAGCGGCGTCGTCACGCGGCCGTTTACAGCCAGGGCGTCACTACCGAATACCCCTACCAGGAGAACAACGCGGGCCTTCCTCCCGAAACCATCGTGGGGAACGTGCGGGGCTACCTGGAGGCCGTTCTTCTTTCCCGGTTCCACGGGAAAACGCCGGATCCATCCTTGGATTTCCCGACCTTCTGTCGCCGCGCTTTCGGGGAAGGCGTCACGCGCCAATTCATGGAGCCGTATAACGCCAAGCTTTGGAAAACGCCCCTGGATCGCCTGACCGCCCGTTGGATGGGGCGGTTTGTCCCTAAGGCACGGGTTCGCGAGGTCGTGGAAGGGGCTCTTCGCGCGAGGACTTCCGACGCCGGATACAACGCCACCTTCCTCTATCCCGCCCAGGGGGGCATCCAGGCCTTGCCCCGCGCCTTGGCCCGGGGATTGCCGCCCCCAATCATTCGACTGCGGACCGCCTTGATGGGACTCGATCTTGGAAAGCGCGTCGCGCTTCTTTCGGATGGGACGCGCGTCCGATTCGACGCGCTGGTTTCAAGCCTGCCCTTGCCTCGTTTGGCGGCCCTGACGCGCGACCTACCCGCGTCGCTTCGGAGGCTCGCGACGGGATTGAAGTCGGTGTCGATCCTCAACGTGAACCTCGGATTCAGTCGGCCTTCTCCCACGCCGTACAGTTGGGTGTACTTCCCTGAAAAATCAGTTCCATTCCACCGGGCGGGTTGCCTGTCCGCGTGCGTCCCGGAAGCGGCGCCGAGGGGGGCCTCTTCCATCTATGTCGAAATCTCCTACGTGGGAAAACGCCCCAACGCGGCCCTTTGGGGGCGAAAAACGTTGAGGGCCCTCAAGGATCTTGGTTGGATCAAGGGTGAAAAGGACCTGGCGGTCCGGGTGGACCTCGACTTGCCCGGCGCTTACGTGGTGTACGACCAAGACCGGGAGCGAATCGTGCCGGCGCTCCTGGATTATTTCTCCCGGCGGGGTGTCCTGTCCGTCGGTCGTTGGGGCCGGTGGGAGTACGGCAGCATGGAATCGGCCCTGGAGCAGGGACAGGAAGCCGCGGAAAGACTGTTATAATGAACCCCTTGCCTCGAGAAAGACCTTGGCGGTCCGCCAAAACGAAAACAGAGTGAATCCGCCGTGGCTGGGAGCTTGACATGCCGATCCCGATTGAAATGGACGTCCTGAAAAGCCAGCCGCTTTTCAAAAGCCTCACGACACAGGAACTGGAGAACATGGCGGTTTTTCTCTTCGAGAAGACCTACGCCCAGGGTTCCACGTTGTTCGTCGAGGGGATGACGGGCGAAATCCTGTACCTGATCCGCAAGGGGAGCGTGGAAGTCATCAAGAAATCCACGGAGGGCGTCGACAAGGTCCTAGCCACGTTGAAGGCCGGCGAATCCCTCGGCGAGATGTCCCTGGTCGACAACCTGCCCCGCACGGCCACCGCGCGGGTGGCCGAGGAATCCCAGCTTCTCGTCATGACCAAGAAGTCCTTCATGCTCCTGATCGAGAAATACCCCTCTTTGGGCGTCAAAATTCTTCTCGAGTTTCTCAAGACCGCCAACAACCGCCTCCGTCTGGCCAACGAGACGTTGAAACAGGTTTGAAAATGCGTCTCCGTTTCATTTTCCTGATGCTCCTAGCGTGCGGGAGCGTGTCGGTCCTTCGGGCCACCCCCCCACCC
>CAZSKE010000117.1:0-6957 GCA_964607325.1 uncultured bacterium
CATTTCCCATTCCCGGAACTTCGGGTCCCAGGCGGCCTTCCGGAGCGGGATGGAGGTGTCCTCGAAGAATTCCTGCGTCCTGCTGGACGGCGACCTGCAGGATCCCCCCGAGCTGATCGAGCAATTCGTCGAGAAGTGGCGGGAAGGGCACGACGTGGTGTTCGGCCGCCGGGTCAAGCGCGAGATGCCGTTTTACCTTCAATGGGCCTATAAACTGTTCTACCGGGCGTTCGACAAGTTCTCCTACCTCGACATCCCGCACGACGCCGGGGATTTTTCCTTGCTGGACCGCAAGGTGGTCCAGGCCATCCTGCGTTTTCCCGAGCGGGATCTTTTCCTGCGGGGCATCCGCGCTTTCGTCGGGTTCAAGCAGGCCGGGGTCGACTACGTCCGGCCGGAGCGTTTGTTCGGGCGCTCCACCAACAACCTCCTGAAAAACATCGGTTGGGCGAAAAAAGGGATCCTGGCCTTCAGCTACGCCCCCTTGAACCTGCTCAGCTTCGGGGGCACCGTCCTCTTTTTCGTCGCCTTGGGGCTCGGCCTCGCGCAAATCGTCCTTCGGGTGCTGTACCCCGACCTGGCCCCACGGGGCATCACGACGTTATTGCTGGCGGTGATCCTCTTCGGGTCGTTCAACCTGTTCGCCATGGCGATCATCGGGGAATACATCGAGAAGATTTTCGAAGAGGTCAAGCAACGTCCCCACTTCGTCCGTCGCTCCATCATCCAGAACGGGGAGATCCGGTCCGCCACTACCGATTCCCTCCCCCGGGTCGGCTGAGCGCATGGAGCTTTTCCCGAGAACTTGCCCCATTTGCGGCGTCTCCGAGGGCGCGACGGTCCACTCGGAGTCGAATTTCGACCCTCAAACGCTGGACGCTTTCGCCTTCTCGTCCCGAAAAATCCCCGAGTACATGCATTGCCGCATGATGCTCTGTCCTCGATGCGATCTTCTATACGCCGATCCCGCGTTCCCACCCGGCGCCCTCGCCGAGGCCTATCGGGAGGCGGCTTTCGACAGCGGTTCCGAGGCGCGTTACGCCGCGAAAACCTACGCCAAGTTTCTGCGGAAGTTCATGGACCGCCTGCCCGACCGGCGGGGGGCCCTGGACATCGGGACGGGAGACGGGGTTTTTTTGGAGGAGCTTCTCCAGGAGGGTTTTTCGGGGGTGGAGGGGGTGGAACCTTCCGAGGCGCCGATCGCGTCCAGCCGCCCGGGGATCCGGCCGTTGATCCGCAAGGGGATTTTTCGCGGATCCGACTTCCCTCCGGGCCAGTACAGTCTCGTGACGTGTTTTCAGACCCTGGAACACGTCCCGGAACCCTTGGCGACCGCCCGGGACGTTTACCGCCTCCTCAAGAGCGGCGGTTGTTTCTTCATCATCTCGCACAACCGGAAGGCCCTGGCGAACCGCCTCTTGGGCCGCCGATCGCCCATCTTCGATATCGAGCACCTTCAACTTTTCTCGCCGCGGAGCGCCCGGAAGCTTTTGGAGGCCGCCGGGTTCGCGCGCGTCGAGTCCCACACGATCCTGAACGTCTATCCCCTGAGCTATTGCGTGAAGCTCATGCCTTTTCCCCGGGGACTCAAAAAGGCGCTTCTCTCGGCGCTCCAACGAACGGGGATCGGCGGCCTCCCCGTCCCTCTTCCCGCGGGGAACCTCGCCGTGGTGGGGTTCAAGGACGCTCACCCTTAACGGCCGGGTTGAAGCCTTCCCACGACGATCCCCCCGCTCCGCTCCACCTCGACGATCGGGAACTTCTTGTCGATGTTTTCCAAGAGCGAGATTTCCAACGCGCGATAGAAGTTGGCCCTTTGTTCCAGCGACCCGATCCCGTCGCTTCCCCCCAACGGCGTGTGATCCCCCAACTGGATCCGCCCGCCCGGTCGGCCCGCCGGATTCGCGACATATTCCTCGGCGATGAACACGTGGTCGCCCGCGCGAAGCCCCGGGTCGAATCGCATGATACGGCGCAGGACGGGAGGGCAGAATCCCGCTTGATCGAGGTCGTTGAAGGGATGGGTCTTGACCTTGCCCGCATAAAGACTGACCTCGATCCCCCGTGGGCCCAGGAAATACGGGACCCGACGCCCTCCCGGAGAGTAACGGTCCATGAGCCGGGCGGCCTCCAAAGCGAACCGCTCATCCCGAGGCTCGTCACGGAAGGCCCGCACCACGCGCCGGATCGCCTCCGGGGGCCTCATGAACTGCTCCTTCCATTTGTCCACCGTCGACGGGAACACTTCCGGGAGCGTCACGACGATCGCCACCATGCCCCCGATCAGGGTCCCCTTCCGGACGAGATCGGGAATCGCGGAGGCGACGCGGGTCCGAAGGACGAACATCCAATAAGCCGTCAAAAGAACCGCCGGCATCGAAACATGGAAAAGGTTGTTGGGGTGCGCTCGCGCGAGGTAATAAAGGAATTGGCTTATCCCGTAAACGGTCAATAAGAATATCGCGTTCAAGTGGGTCGAGGTCATCGACGGGGCGTCCCGGCGTAAGGTCAACGCCGCGATGGCCGTCAACGAGAGGACCATCAGCGCCATCGGGTACCACCAGACCCCGGACGGCTCGATCGTGATCAATCCGAACCCGTTTTGATACATGAAAACATAGGACAAGTACCGTCCCCAATCGGGCCATTGTCCCGACCGCAGGTGGGTCCCCAGGTACAGCGCGCCCCCGAGCAACGCCGCGAAGCCCAGCCAGAGCGCCGATCGCGCCGCGATTTCTCTCCCGGCGGCCCGTATTCCCTCCCGACGCGCGAAGGCCTCATAGAGGATCAACGCGCCATAAGCCGGGACCACGTACGCGCAGACTTCCAGGCTCCAGAACGCCGCCGCCGCCATCAAAAGCGATTCCCACGCCCAACCCGCGGCCTTCCATTTCGGGCGATCGTTCCGGAACAGGATCGAGGCCAACAGCAGATAGATGAAGCCAAAGCGGAGCGGGCCCGTGGACGGGAAGCTTTGCGCGTGGCCGAGGGTCGCGTAATGGTTCAACAGCAGAAGGACGCCCACCGTCAGGAACGTGAACAGTCGCCTCCCGAACAAACGGGCCGCGATGAGGTAAAACAGGAAATCCTGGAGCAGGATCAACAGGGTCACCACCAGGCACAGCGAAACGTATCCGATCGGGAGAAGCTTGAAAACCAGGTGCAGAAAATAGAAAACCAGGACCCCGTATTGCGCGTTGATATCCACCAGCATGGACTTGCCGGCCCTCAGATCGGCGAGGGGCCCCAGATAATAGTTCTCGTGATTGACGTCCACCGGGAAGTTGGGGTCGATCAATAGGACCGCCAAAACCGTGAAAACGATCCCGTCGATCAACCAACGACGGTTTTTCGTTCGCTCGGCGTCCCGCGTCCCCGCGGACGGGTTTGGAGCCGTGCCCGCGCCCCGCAAACTCCAAGGCAACGCCCAAGCCAGGAACCCCATCAGCGCGAAGCGGAGCGCCTTCCATTTGGTGGGGGTGATGAAAATCTCATGGCTCTTCGAGAGGACCCACATCGCGAAGAGGAGGAACGAGGCCACCGGAAGAGGCGGAAGGCGGCGGGCCCAGGAAGGGCGCGTTTCGGATCCCCGGGAAACCACGAAGGCGAGCGCGGCCTGCGCCGCCAAGAACCCGCCACAAAGAGCCACGCCGGTCGCCACGCCGGTGGCCTCCACCGAGAAAGCGATCACCAGCAGGGCGGTGTTCACGAACAAATGCGCGGATAAGTCCAGACGCGGGGAACGCCGTTCCCTCGCTCTCGCCGCGATCCAACCCCCCAGAGTCCCCGCCGTCAAGGCGACGACCCAACTCCCGGCGTAGAGGAAAAAATCATTCCGGGGAGAGTCATCCGGTCTGACGGCGAACGCCAGAAAGATCCTGACGGCCAAGAGCCCGTAAACAGCCGCGAGGGAGAACAAAGTGAAACGCGCCTCGCCACCCGGGCTTCCCTTCAAGCCGGGTCTCACGCCTTCGCCTTTTTCACGTCCCCAGTACCACCCCATCGGACTCCGCCGTTCTCGCCAGGAATATCATCCGTCGCGAACCCATCACTCGCGGGACTTGAAAAACCCTTTTCAACGCCCCGCCCGACTCAGCCACGGCCCGGGTTTCCAGGGCGTATCCCAAAACCCTTGAGCCGCGCCCAAAGAGGCTTCGGCTCCCCCTGACGAAGACCCGCCTCGAGCCAGAGGGGACCCAAGACCACCGCCAAGGCGATCATGCCGAAAACGTAATTATTCTGAGGATAAACGAGGAGACCCGGAAGGGCGAAATAAAAAGCGGCGCCCAAGGGCGGTATCAGCTCCCGGGCCTTCGGGCGGGCCCAGGGGAACACCCACCATCCCGTCGCGGAAAACAAGGCGAACCACCCGAAAAGAAGCGCGAACTTGGCGGCGAGTGTTTTCAGGACGAACCACGGATCCCGACGTGCCAACTCGAAAACCGCGTCGCGCAAAATGTCGTGGTACCGGGGGGTGAAATGCGTCACGGTCGGATCCACGCGGGCGGCGCGCTCGTACGCGTAGCGATCCAGGTATTCCAGGCCGTAGGGGTTTTTCAAATAACCGAACCCGATATACACGCTGTGCCAAAACGAGTGGCCCCGATCCAGCTTCACGGTCGTCGCCGGCTGACGCTGGGCCAACCAAGCGTCCCGGCGCGACTCCAGATGGTGGAAATGCGCGCTGGGGATCGCCATGCCCGCCAGGACCGCCAGGATCAAACCCGCGCGACGGGGAAACGCCCAAGAGCGTCGGGTCAGAGCCCAGAGGGTGATAAAGACAAGCCCGCCCCATCCCGTCCCGGAACGGATCTGCTCCAGAACACCCCAGAGGATCCCGGCGAGAAAAGTCCCTACCCAGAGCCACGCGCCCGGAAGCCTGTTGTCATCCCTCCGCAGGAAGAACGGAATCACCGTGAGCACCGCCGTCAATTGGGCAACGTAGACATCCGAAAAAAGATACGCCCAACGCGCCAAGACTCCCATGCCCAGGATCGCCGCCAAGAGGGTCAAAGGATGGGAGCGCGGCCTCAGGAAGGAAACGCCCCACGCGACAAGGCTGATCCCGATGAGGGACAGGATAAAAACGTTGATGGCGGTCTGGAGATCCCAGCCGGTGGCGTGGGCCAAACGCGGGACGAAATAGTAGATCCCGGGGTCGTCCCCCAGCCCGGCCACCCCATAAAGACCGTCGCTACTTTTCCCCAACAAATCCACACCCGTCTCGCGCAAAGCTTCCAGGGCGCCTTGAATGTTCTTGAGACGGTATTCCATGAGCCCCATGCGGATCATGGCGCGCCCACCCCCCTCCTCCCGAATCCTCCCGGCGAATCCTTTTCGGCCGTTCCCCATCCCACCAGAAAAACCCCAAAAACAACCGCCACGGCGACCATTCCGGATAAATAAGATCCGAACGGCATGACCAGAAGGCCCGGTAAGGCGAGGAAACCACCCGCAGCCAGAAACGGCAAGACCCGTCTCCATCCCGGGAAGGCCCGCAAAAGGAAGAACCAACCCAGGTGAACGGAAAGAATCGCCCAGCCGGCCACGCGGACGGCTTTCGCCCCCAGGGTTCGAAGCGCGAAACCCGGATCGTCTCGGACGACTTCCCAAGTGGCCACGCGCAACACGTCCTCATATTCCTTGGAGCAATAAGGCGTCCCCGGACGGGTGGACTCGACCTTGGCGGCCGCGCACATATCGTCGTATAGGATTCCACGCGCGTTCGGAAGATAGCCGAAGCCGATGTATAGGCTGTGCCAGAAGGGGTGGCTCATCGCTTCCGGTTTGTAGGCGGCGTCGGTTTTCAGAAGAAACGCGTCCCTTCGTCCCTCCAAATGCCGGAAATGCCAGACAGGCAGGGCGGCCGACAGAAGGAAAACCCCCAGCACGGCCAGCCGTGTCTTTCCGGAAACGCCGCGGGCCAAGAGAAGGGCGACGCCGGCGAGGATCCAAAAGCCCGTCCCCGCGTGGGATCGGATCAGGTTGCCATAGCCCCCTAAAACGCCCCCCAAGGCGGCGATCGTCAAAAGCCCACCCGCGCGATTCTTCTCGACCGCGTAAAGAAACAACGGCGCGAGCCCCGACACCAGGAAAACCGGCGTCACATAGACGTCCGAAACAACGTAGGCGAAAACCGCCAATAAACCAAGCGCCACCACGGACGCGACGCGGGCCCCGGGACGTCGGAACAGCGCGAGACACCCCGCGACGCCCCCCAGAAAGCCGAGCAAGAGCATGGAAAGAAACAGGAACCGGGTCGCTTGAAGCGCGCTCCAACCCGTTTTCAAGGCCAAGAGAGGCGCGAAATAGTAAAGGCCGATATCGTCCGCGAAACCGGCGGGCTGACACGTCCCTTGCACGTTCATGACCAAGGGAGCGCCGAATTCCTTGAGACAAACAAGCGTCCTCTCCAGCTCCAGAATTCTGGAGGGCATCACCGGCATCGGGATCGATTCCAGGATCATCGACGCGCGACCACGACGTATTGCGCCCCCAGGGGAAGCCACGCTAAAGCGTCGTCCAGCCGGCGGAAAAACCGGCCTTGCCAGGGCGTGAACAGGATGTACTTCTTCTCGAGGAGGGCCGAGCAACGGCGCTCCAGAAGCCGTCCCACTTTCCGGCGGCGGAGCAGAATAGCCTCGTCGTCCATGACACAGTTGTTCACGGCTCTCAAGGTGAGCGGGTTGAGCGGATTGTGCTCATACACGATCACCAGTCCCCCGGGCCGGGTGACTCGGGACATTTCCTTGACGAAGGCGTTGTAATACCCGGGAGGCACGTGATGAAGCACACAGATGGCGAAGGTGACGTCGAAACATTTGTCGCGATACGGCAATCGGCGGCCGTCATAAACCTTGTAGTGGACACCCGGGGTGTTTTTCTTGGCTTGCCGGACGACCTTTTCCGAGATGTCCACGCCATGCAACTCGCGAAACGACCCCGTCAAATACGCGT
>CAZSKE010000118.1:0-305 GCA_964607325.1 uncultured bacterium
TCTATACTCCCTCGTTGATACTATCGGCATTTTCTTCCTCCTTCTCGCCTTCCGCCTCGACTTGAACAACCTCTTCAGTCACGGGCGCCGGGGAAGACGCCTCGACCGGAGCGGTTTTTTCCGGTTCCGCCTGCGTCGGGATCACCGTCGGTTCGGGATTGACTTCGTTTTGAGCCGGAACCGGGGTCGGCGCAGACTCCGTTTCCTCTTCGGTCTCGATTTCCTCCCAAGCTCCGGCCCGAAGGGCCAAACCGCCGCAAAACAGCATGGAGAGCAAGGTGATGCCCAGAATCGCCCACCGAGTG
>CAZSKE010000118.1:315-6923 GCA_964607325.1 uncultured bacterium
CACCTGGTCGTAAAGTTTTGAGGCTTGAACCCGCCACTTCTCTTCCTGAGGGTACTGATCCATGATGATTTGACAGTAATCGAGGCTGGAGAGCCTCGAAGCGCCTTGCTCGCGCATTTCAGCGATATGAAAAAGCCCCTCGGCCACCAAGGCGTTTTCTTGCGGATATTTCTCGTAAAGGAGCCGATAAAGTTTCTCGGCATTCACGTAATCCCCCAGCAGATTCGCCCAGCGCGCGGCCCGGAAAAGGTATTTGGGCGCGGACTCGTGTTTGGGGTTCGCCTCCACCCACTGGGCGGTCTTATCACAAATCATACCCGTGTTCATGCCAATCACGAAAACGACCGCCAGGATGGACAAAGCGATGATCACGATTTTCATTCTACCGCCTCATTTCCCTCTAGAGATGGCCCCTCACGGAACCGCCTAGCGTCCGTGTCACTCGATCTTCGAGTAAATGTCGCTTAGGATGTTCTTTTTCGCCTTGGCTTCCTCGATTCGCTTCCGCGCCCGCTCGTTCATGGGCTCCAACTCAAAAATGCGGTTCCACATTTGAATGGCCGGATCCATCTGGTTCTGGTCGAACAACTCCTTGCCTTTGTTGTAGATCCGCTCGACTTCCTCCTGGATCGAGCCCTTGAGTTCGCTCAAGTGCTGAACGGTCTCCGGGTGACCGGGCGAAAGACGCAGAACGCGGTTGTAAGACTTGAGGGCGCCGGCCAGATCATTGGATCGGTGGGCCAGCAATCCTTCCTGGTAAACCTCGTTGACCTGGGTCTCCAACATCTGGGAGGATTTTTGGAGGTAAGCGGTTAAGTAAGCGTTTCCTTCCGCCTTGTCATAAGCCTTCCGGAAAAACTCGATGGCGGTCTGGAAATCACTGCGGATGTAGCACTTCACCCCTTGCTCGAACAGCTTGAGAATCAGATCCTTTTCCGGGTTTTCCTCCAAGCCATCCACGCCGAAAGAAAGCAATTTCGCCGTGCCCTGTTGAATATACCGGGATACTTCTTCCAGGTCCGAATTCAACTCGAAGGCGCGGTTCCACGACACCAGGGCCCCCAGAAGATCCCCCGCTTTGTATTGCTCGATGGCCTGGCGGCTCCAATCCTCTGCCTTCGCCTTGGAAAGCGCGGCCTGGAGTTGGGTCTTGGCTTGTTTGATCAGCTCCTGCGCTCGTTCGTTGGAGGGGTCGGCTTCAAGCGCCTTTTGCGCCTCTTCCTGAACGCCACGCCAATCGCCACGCTGTTGCGCCGAGCCCGCGTTTTGCAGGAACCCACGAGCGGTCTCCATGGCGGCCATCCGGGTCTGGATGGATTGGATGTATCCGGCGGCCTGTTTGTTCTCAGGATCCACCTCAAGGGCTTTTTGAAACTCCAAAATGGAAGCCTGAAGCCTGCCCTCACGGTAATGGGTCAAACCGGCTCGAATGTTCGAACTGGCGTCCTTCTTTTTCTCCCCCTTGACATCGACCTCGCGGATCTTCGCCAACAGCTCGTTGGCTTCCTTGTGATCGGGCGCCTCTTGAAGCACGCGTTTGAGCTCGTTTCGCGCGTCCTCATACCGATTGCGGCTGAAAAGATCCATCGCGCGCCGAAGCCACCCACCCACCCGCTCTTTTTGCTGTTTGTTCTCCATCTGGCTGATCAAGGATTGAGCGGAGGCTCGCGAGGAGGAAATGCCCTTCATGCCCAACTCGATCTCGCTGGGCGATGTGGCCTCCCCCATGGCGGCTTCCAGGGTGATATGTCCGGCCCGCACCAAACCGATCAAGGACTGGTCAAACGTCTGCATCCCGTATTGGCTTTGCCCCTCGGCGATGAACTGGCGGATGGCCGTGATTTTTCCATCGGCGATGAGCGATCGAATCGTCGGCGTCACGATCATGATTTCAGCCGCGGGCACGACCCCCACCCCACCGGTCTTCTGGACCAAGCGTTGGGAAATGACCGCTCGCAAGGTGCTGGAAAGCTGGAGTTTGATCTGCAACTGCTGGCTCGGCGGGAAGAAGTCCAGGATGCGCTCAATGGTCTGAATCGTGTCCATCGTGTGAAGCGTGGACAACACCAAGTGCCCGGTCTCCGCCGCGGTAATGGCCGCCTGGACCGTTTCCACGTCCCGCATTTCGCCGATCAGGATGATGTCGGGGTCCTGCCGAAGGACGTATTTGAGCGCGGATTTGAAGCTGTCGGTGTCGAGGCCCACCTCACGCTGGGTGATGCTGGATTTCTTGTCGGGATGGACGAACTCGATCGGATCTTCCACCGTCACGATATGAGCCTGTCGATTGATGTTCATCTCGTTGATGAGGGCCGCCAGGGTTGTGGATTTGCCCGAGCCGGTGATGCCGGTGACCAACACCAATCCCCTGGATTCGGAGGAAATCTGCTTGAGAACATTGACCGGCATATTGATATCTTCGATGGCGGGAACGTGTTGCGGAATCAACCGCATCACGATTTCAGGCTTACCACGTTGCCAGAGGATATTGGTTCGAAACCGGGCCACGCCTTCCATGGCGTAAGCCAAGTCCACCTCGTGGCGTTCCTCGAAATAAAGACGTCTCTGTTTCTCGTCCATCAGGGACGAGGCGGCCTCCATCACTTCTTCCGGAGTGAGGATCGTTTCGGATTGCGGGATGAGGTCGCCGTCGATACGAAATAACGGGGGTGCTCCGGCCTTGTAATGAAGGTCGGAGGCCTTTTTGTCGACCATGGCGTAGAGGAGTTCTTCCAGGCTCATGCCTTCTCCAGGATGTGTAGCGGTCGTCCTTCCGGGGGTGAGGGGCTTACCCCGGTCCCCCAAACCCTGGTTTTACAGGGTAAGACACGGCATTATAGCATTTTGCCTGTTTAAAAAAGGCGTTTTTGGCCGTTTTCTGTCTTTCCAAGGCTGGAGTGTATGTTTTTCGGCCCTTCCGGAGTTTTCCCGTCCCCCGAAGACCGGTTCCGCGGGCCTTCCAGCGCGCGTGGAGGACGCTCAGTCCGCTAACGAGACCCGTCCAATTGACCCAAAAGGGTCCGGATGCCCTCGTGATCGGGCGCCACTTCCTTGCCGGTTTCAAGAACTCTTCGCGCCTTTGCGCGACGGCCTTCTTGAACCAGGAGAAAACCATAGTTCTTGTAGGCTTCGGCGAAATTTCGGTTGCGAAGGATGGATCTTTCAAAAGCCTCCTCGGCGGTTTTCCATTCCCCTTGTTGGGCCCGCGCCACGCCGATGTTATTCCAGACTTCCTCTGAATCGTTCCCCAAGGACCACGCGGTCTCGAAAGCGGCCTCCGCGAGAATCCAACGCCCCTCCCCTGAGAATTTCCTTCCCAACACGCCGTACCATTCCGAGTCCTTTCCCTCCGGAAGTCTGGAAATCGGCCTTCCCCGCATGCTTCTGGATCGTTCCAGGTTGTCTTTCGTGTTGGGCGCGTCGGGTTTCAGTTCCAAGGCCTTTTCATAGGCCTCCAACGCGTCGTCCCATCTTCCTTGAAGCGCGAACACATTCCCCAAGTTGTCCCAGGCGCCGGCGTACCTGGGGTCGATTCTCATGGCTTTTCGGCAGAACACCTCGGCCAGATCAAACAATTCCGAAGCGCCCATGACCGCCGCGAGATTCCCATAAGCTTCCGCGCTACGCGGGTAAATTTTGAGCGCTTGGCAATAATCATCCGCCGCGTCCTGCAATCTGCCGAATCGCTGAAGCTCGTTGGCGCCCAGAAGATAATGGTTTCCGTAATAACTATAGAGTTCCCGCGCGTAAGTGTGGTCCCCCTTGGATTCCAAGCGATAGTCGAACCCCCCGCGTCGCCATTGACGCGAGGCAAGAGCCCACAATCGGCTTCGCACTTGATCGGGATCGAGATCGTCCGAGCGAATTTCGTAACTCAATCCCGCTGGGGAAAAATGGCAAGCGGGGTCCGGGATCGCTTTATCCACCGCTCCCTTCCCCGTTGACACGTGCACCGGAAGGGTCGCCCGGCCGTCGATCGGCAAGGCGAGTTTGAGAAACCAGTTCACTCGGTGGGCAAAATCCATGATGGGAAAACCCGGGCGGCGATCGACCGGCAATTTCGCCAAGGCCTGTCCATAGCCCCAAACGTCGTTTAGAAAAACCGTGGGAATGAACAACACATCGGGCCGCAATCGTTCCACCAGTTTCGCGTGATACACCGACATCACATAGACGTCCCCTTCCGCCAAAAGCACGGTATTCCTCGGTAAAGCCTGCAGGACATTGACCCCCAAATCGTGCGGCATCAAGCGTCGGATTTGGGATTCGCGGGTGACCTTCCAAACGCCCCAACCCGCCAACAAAAACGCCGCGATTCCACAAACCACCATCGCTTTTCGTCCGCGGCTCCCCCCCAGCCAAACGACCAGCGCCGCGAGCCCCGAAACCGTTAAAAAGGACCAAACCCCCAGAAAGGACGTCAGATAAACCGGGACCAGAAAATAAGTCAACTCGGACAATCGCGGAATCAACGCCACCGCCGTGAAAGGCGCCAGCAGGGCGATACCCCATCCGAGGGCCGCGGTGGGGTCGCGGCGACGCCACAGGAAAAAACCCGCGAAAGCCGCGACACTCCAAGGGCAACACAGCAAGAGGGTTTTCACCCCCACCCAGGCTTGCGAGGCGTACATCCCGACGGATCTTGGTTCCGATTCAAGCTCGGTGTAAGGCGCCCGTCGAAGGACCCACCGAAAAGAGTCCCAGGTGTCGGGGCTTCCCCAGTTGATCTCCGGGGACAAGTTCGCTCGCAAAGGCAAATACAGCAAAAGGCTCACCGCCAGGAGCCCCCAGACGACAGCCCGAATCCAAACCACTCGATCAAGCGACACGCGTTTCAACACCCAATACAACACGAACACACCGCCAGCGGCGGCGCTCGGCCAGTGCAACGTGATCCACGCGGCCAAAAGGAAAACAACCAGGTACAACCGCCGAGGCGAAGCCTCGCGATCGAACCGGCAAAGACTCAGGAAGCAGACGGAAAACAAAAGGGACAGCGTGTAGACGGCGCCCTTTCCAGTCTGGGCCTGTCGAAAGGGCGGAGTGGAAATCACCAGTGTCAGAAACGTCGTCAAGGCCACGAAGATCCGGACGCAGAGGGGAGAATCCGGGGAAACCTCGATCCATTTCCGAAGGGTCCACCGGGACAACAGGAAAGCCGAAAAGATCAGGACCGCCGAGGAAAAAAGGTTCATCCTGAAGGCGGGATTCCCCAAGGGCGCCTCAAGCGCCAATCGGCCGAGAAGGTTCAACAAAACGTGTCCCGGGGGATGCGGAATCCCCAGGGTCAAGGCCACGGCCACCGTTTCTCCGCTGTCATCGGCCGCGATCGAAGGGGCTTGGGCCCAAAGCAAGGCGCCCCAAAGGGCGAGCGCCATCAACGACCAAACCCACGCGGGGAAAGGGCTCACAGGCCTCTCAACGGTTTCCACTATCTTTCCCTTTCCAATCGAACCGCCGTTTCGCCGAAAAATCCGGACAAGTCCTCCCAACCCGAGTCCCGGGCGCGTTGGGTCAACATCCGGTACTTGCGAGGCTTCGTTTCCTTCGGTTCCTTCCGCGATTCCGCCAAGGCCATTTGGAGATTCATTTCCAGGGCCCGTCGTCCAGGCTCCAACTCCAAACCCCGACGGCACAAATCGAAAGCGGCCTCAGGATAACCCAAACGCCCCAGCATCCAAGCCGCGTTGGCGAAATATTCCGGGCGGCTTTCGCCGCGCCCCATCGCCCGATCGATCCAACCCAAGCCTTCCCAGCTCCAGTCATGACGCGCCAACCATCCCCCAAAAAAAGCCCAGTCGTCCGCGTAATAACGGTCGATTTGACGACTCATCAAATCGCCACTCCCGCCGATCGGAAAAACGCGGAAACGCGCTCGAGCTTGAACCGCCAAGTAGCGGTTTCGCGCTTGTCGTGGGTCCCAGCGCGTCCCCGGGGAGTTCACGCCATACGCCAAGCCGTGGGGGAGGTACGCGTCGATTCCAAGTTTCTAGATGATTGCGGTCGACGGAAACAAACAAACGGTTTTTCAACGTGTCCCGTATCGCGATCCATCGCGCCACCGGGTCCTTCCCTTGCGCGTCGGCGCCCGTCAAGGCGGGCCTCAAGCGGATCGCTTGATCCCATCCCCAGGGATGATAAAAAAACATGGTGGGCACCATGGCGACGTCAAGACGTTTCCCCTCGGCGGCCTGATAGTACCAAACGGGAAACACGGAAAGATCCCCCTCCGCGAGGAAGAACGCGTCCCGAGGCAAGGCTTGGAGGATGTTCCGGCCGAGATCACCCGCGTCCCGATACCGGCTTTGGTCCTCGCGTTTCAGGACAGTGCCGAAAGTCCACGACCCGAGAAGAAGCGCGAGCGATCCCATCCACAGGCATCGGAGCCAGGTTTTGGAGCCTTGGGAAAGAAACGCCAACGCGGCCGCGGTGGCGAGAGCTAACGCGCCGAGCGCGGGAAGCAGATACACATTGAGGAGATAAATCGAGTTGGGGCGCGGCACAATCACGATGCCCGCCAACACCGGAAGAGTCATCCCGGCCATCCAGAGGGCCACGCCATTGCGTTTGATCATCAGGACCAGGGCCGCCCCCACGCCCAAAAGGGA
>CAZSKE010000119.1:0-6899 GCA_964607325.1 uncultured bacterium
AAATCGTGCGGATGAGGATGGAGCGACAGGGGCGAGGTGGAAAGACCGTCACGGTGGTCGAGGGATTCACCCGTCATTTGAGCGACCTGGAGGCCCTCGCCAGGAGGCTTAAAAAATCCTGTGGCACCGGTGGTACCATTCGCTGGGGCGTCGTGGAGTTGCAGGGCGACTGTCGGGACCGCGTTCGGCCTTTGTTGATCAAGGAAGGATTCCAGGTGAAGGGTTGAACATGCTTCGGGCCCATGCCACCGTGTCGCCTTGGCTGCCCATCCTGGAGCCTTATCTGGAGAGTCTCGTGTTGTTGGGTGGCCGGGCGTCCGAGTTGTACCATTTGGCGCTGATGGAAAAACGAGCGCCCGCCCATCCGGAAGCCTGGACTTTTTTCGGCGTGGAAAGGGGTGGCGCCCACCCCCAGGGCTTGGCGGAGCACCTGAAACGACAGGGGTTTTCCAAGAGAACCCCGGCGGGGCCTGGCTCCGTGCCGGGCCCGGCGTATTTTCGCGGCGACCTGGGTTGGGTGCAATTCCTCTGTCCCCGGGTTCGGACAGGGCAAACCCCATCCTCCAAGGGCCTCGCGGCGGTTCCCGAGCCTTTCGTTCATTTGGAAATGGAGGAACCGCACCCCGTCGAGGTTCCTTACCTCGGGAAAATCCACGAGGTGAGAATACCGGCCGCGGGCAGGTTCGCCTTGGCGCAAGCGCTCCGGCTCCCGGCGACCGACCGAAGGGAGATGCTCCATCTATACGCTTCCGCGCGCTCGCTGGGTTGGCTCCTCGAATTGCTGGCCCAAAACGAGGAATTGGAGGAGGAGGCCCTGGGGGAATTGATGGAAATCCGGCCGCCGTCGCTTCTGCGCGAGTTCGGGGAACGCTTGAGGCTTCACGGCCCGGGATCGACGCTTTGGATTTCCGCCTTGACCCTGTTGGAAGCCGGGGGAAGCGGGATGAGACCCGTGGAACTCGAGACGTGGTTTTACAAGTTCCTGCGCAAACTGCAGAAGCTTCGGAACGATCAAAAATCCAAGGCTTTTTGAGCGTGGAGTATCCCGTGCGAAAATCCAACAAACGAATCTCAAAAAAACCGGTCGCGCTTGTCACCGGGGCCGCCGGTCACCTGGGGCGCGCCATCGTTCTTCGCCTCGTTCGGGGGGGATACGACATCGCCCTCCATTATCGGGCCTCCAAGAGCGCCGCTCGCGCGCTGGCGCGCGAGGCCGAGACGGACGGGGCTCACGTGGGTCTCTACGCGGCGGATCTCGCGGAGATCTCGAAAGCGCCGATCTTGGTGGCGAGGGTTAATCGCGATTTCGGAAGGTTGGATCTGCTCGTCAACAACGCGTCGCTTTTCGAACCGAATCCCCGGGGATTTCCGCTCGACCGATGGGATCGGATGTTCCATGTCAACGCCGTCTCGCCGTATGTCCTCGCCCGGGCGGCCTTTCCCGTCCCGCGAAAAGCCCAGGGATCGGTGGTGAACTTGGTGGACACCTACGCCGACCACCCGGAGCTTAAGGATTACGCGGCGTACCAGGCTTCCAAGGCCGCCCTGCTGGCCCTCACGCGCGTCCTGGCGCGGGAACTGGCGCCACGCGTGCGCGTGAACGCGGTTTCCCCTGGCGCCATCACGTTTCCGACCGCTTACGGCCCCGGGAGGCGAAGAAGCGTCGCCGCCAGGAGTTTGTTGAGGCGCGTGGGTAAACCGGAGGACGTGGCGGAGGCCGTGGCGTACCTCGCCGGAGCGGAATTCGTGACGGGACAGGTGTTGAGGGTGGACGGCGGGCGGTTCGTTTAAACTCCAAGACCCCCGGGGAGGATCCCCCCGGCGCGAGTCGGCTTATCGCGTCTTCACTTGTTTCTTGGCTGAAAGCCGGCGGAGGGTTTGGCTTTTGTCCTTGAAACGGGCGGCCAGTTCCACCAGCGTCAAACCCGTGACGGGATCCGTCCACCCCGGGGCGATTTCAAGGAACGGGAACAGTGTGTGGGCCTTGTCCCGGACGTCCGGGTGCGGCAAGGGGTGGCGGCGGCTCGCGATCGCCTTTCCACGCCAGTCGACCAGATCCACGTCGAGGGCGCGGGGGGCGTTCTTATCCGCGCCTTTTTTCCTTCCTTCGCGTTTTTCCAACGAGTGAGCCCAGTCCCTTAACGCGGCCGGGGACAGAGCGGTCTCGATTTCCACGACCAGGTTCCAGAAAACCGCGCGGCGGCCGGATCCCACGGGCGAAGTCTTGTAGATCGAGGAGACGCGCGGATCGCCGAATTTCTCCCGGAACGCCGTCAGCGCCCGGGTCAAGTGACGCCTCGGCTCCAGGTCGGATCCCAGGCTGAAATGCGCCGTTTCGTTCTCTCGCCGCCGCGTGATTTCCACCCCGACATCCAAGGCGTGGCGGATCGCCCCGGGTTTCGAGACCCGGACGGTCACTTCCTTCAGGCGCTCGCGATCCAGCAGATGGGCCGCCAGACGCTCGGCGAGGGTCTCCACCAACCGATACCGGCTCCGGGAGACGAACGCGAAGGCGGCCTTGGCGACCCGCGTGTAATCCCGGGCGTCCGACAGTCGGTCGGTTCGGGCCGCCCGACGGTTGTCGCAAGGGAAGGTCAGGTCGAGAAGCACCTTTTGCTTGATCCTGCGTTCCCGGGGGAACACCCCGATGACGCAGGGAACGGTCAATCGGCTGATGTGGATGCGATCCGGGCGGGCCATGGGGCTATTTTGAGGGAGTGCCTCCCGGAAGGAAAGGGGTTTTTATTCCCGCGGGGTTTGAGGTACACTTCGTTCCATGCACATCATCGATCGTTTCAAAACCGGCAAACCCGTTTTTTCCTACGAGGTTTTCCCCCCGAAACGGGATGGGGACCTCGAATCCCTTTTCAACGCCGTTGAGGAGCTGAAAATCCTTTCCCCGGATTTCGTCTCCGTCACGTACGGCGCCGGCGGCTCGACGCGGGACCTCACGTGCGACATCGCGGCTCGCCTCCGCGCGGCCGGGGTCTTGCCCCTGGTGCATTTCACGTGCGTTGGGCAGACCCGGGAGGAAATCCGTTGCCGCCTGGAGAAAATGAGGGAAGCGGGCACCAAGAACATCCTGGCCCTGCGCGGCGATCCCCCCAAGGGCGAGACCGCCTTCGCACCCCCGGAAGGCGGGTTCCGCCACGCGTCCGAGTTGGTGCGCTTCATCCGCGCCGAGGGCTTCCGTTTCTGCCTGGGCGTGGCGGGTTACCCAGAGGGACACCCGGAGTCCCCCGGTCGTGAGGCGGACTTGGACCGGTTGCGGGAGAAACTGGACGCGGGGGGCGATTTCGTCGTGACACAGCTCTTTTTCGACAACCAGGATTATTTCCGTTTCGTGGAGCGCCTGAGGGCCCGCGGCCAAGGCGCCCCTGTCCATCCCGGCATCTGGTTGTTGACGGACGCGGCGCAATTGGACCGTCTGAGCGGATTGTCGGGCGCCCGGATTCCCGCGGATCTCCGCCGAAACGTCGAGGCCGTCCGGGCGGACAAGGAAGCCGTCCGGCGACTGGGGGTCGAATACGCCGTCGCGCAATGCTCCGACCTCCTTCAAAACGGCGCCCCCGGCATCCACTTCTACACGATGAACCGGAGTCGTTCCGCGGTCGAGGTCTTCCAGGGTCTTCGAGCCAAAGGTTTGGCGCCCTAACAGGCGGTAGGGGACTTTTTCAGCATCCAGGTCGCCCCCCACCGAGGCTTGTTCTCTCCAAATCCTCGTGGAACGCCATGGGTTTTGTGTTCTTCTCGCGGTGTGGGTCCTTAAACACCTGATTTTTCCTGGAGCGTTTGAAGTGAACCCGTCGGGATGAAGGGCGGCCTTATGCTTGTTATCCTCTATCGAGCTGAACGGGCGGCCTTTTGTTAGGATAAGGTACTTTCTTCCTAATGCTTTGAGCCGCGGGCCTAGGGCCCGCGCGGAGAGATTGGGCATGGATTGGTTCAGCCCCGACATCCTGCCGGTGACTCTTCAACTGGCGGCTGTTGTTCTGTTATTGATCGCGTTCGGTGTTTTTATCTTCGCCGTGGCCCTTCCGGTGCATCGCCTGGTGCGCAAGCTGGCCGACTACGCGGAATCGAAGGGCGACACCGAGCCCAAGCGCCGGTTCAAGAACGACGCGGATGTCCTCGCCCACGTCTTCAAACTCCTGACCCAGGACCTGCGGGAAAAGGAAAACCGGCTCCAAATCCTCTATGAACAGGCCCGCGACCGGGCGCGATTCATGGAACGCTATAGCGACCGCCTGGTGGAAAGCGTGCCGGCGGCCGTGCTGGGTTTCGACGAGCGGGGAAGGTTGACAGCGCTCAACTCGAACGCTGAGGCGCTTTTTCGCCTCCGCTTGACCGAGGTTTCGGGGAAAAGCCCTCTCGAGCTTTTCACAGACTATCCCGGTTTGGGCGCCTTGATGGAGGCGGCCGTCCGCGAGGCAAAAGTGCTCCGGGACAGCCCCTGGGAGTTGGCGGTCCCGTCCGGAGGTTCCACACTGACCTTGGAGGTGAGCGGCGCTCCCCTGCCCGCGGGGGAGGACAAACCCGGCGGTTACGTGGCGGTCATCCATGATCGGACTCCCATGAGGCGCCTGGAAGCCCAAGTCCGGTTGAACGAGAGACTCGAGGCGCTCGTGGACCTCTCCACAGGACTCGCCCACCAGTTCCGCAACCCCTTGAGCGGCATCCTGGGGTACGCGGACCTGATCTCCAAAAAGACGGGTGGGACCGGAGAGATCGCCGAAATGGCCTCCGTCATCCGCGAGGAGGGCCTGCAGTTGAAGAAGGTGGTGGACGATTTTTTGGAGTTCCTCCGCCACCGGCAATCCGCCGAAAAACCCCTCAGGTGGTCCGAGGTGTTGGCGGACGCGGCTCGGGACCTGGACCGCGCCTTCCGGGACCGGGAAGTGTTGTATCATTCGACGATTTCCGAGGGGGAACCCGTCGTCGATCTTGATCGCGTCTCCGCCTACCAGGTGGCCGCCAACCTCCTCTTGAACGCCCTGGAAGCCAGTCCTTCCGGCGCCCGCGTGGAAGTGGTCTCGGGGAGCGAGGAAGACGGTCGGTGGGCGGTTTTGAGCGTGGAGGACCAGGGCCCCGGGGTGCCGGACCACCTGATCACCCAGATCTTCAATCCTTTTTTCACGACGAAAACCGAGGGGAAGGGACTGGGCTTGGCCATCGTCCAACGCGTGGCGCAAGCCGCCGGGGGTCGCGCGGAGGCGGGGCGGTCCTCTCTGGGTGGGGCCCGGTTCATTTTGAGACTGCCCGCCGTGTCCCCCGAAGGCAAGGCCAACCGCGGGGTCGTGGAGAACGCGAAGGGTGAAGGTGACCCGTGATTGTTTGGCGTGAGCTTCTCCGAGGTGCGGTCCGATGAACAGGATCCTGGTGGTCGAGGACAAAGCTTCTTTGCGGGAACTCCTGCGCAAGGTCCTGACGGCCGAGGGCTGGGAGGCTGTGACGGCCTCCAGCGCCGAGGAGGCCGCCGTCCTTCTGCGGGAGGGCGCCTTCCACGTCGTGGTCACCGACCTGAAGCTCCCGGGACAGGACGGCCATTGGGTCCTGTCCGAAGCCAAGCGCCTGGACCCCAAGATCGAGGTGATCGTTCTCACCGCTTACGGGAGCATCGAGTCCTCGGTGAGGGCGGTGAAGGCCGGCGCCTTCGATTACCTGACGAAACCCGTCGAGAACGACCATTTGGCTCATGTGGTCCGGAAGGCGCTGGAAAACCGCGGGGAAGCGGGCGGCGTCTCCGCGGCCGAGCCGGTTCTGTTGGGGGCCAGCCCGGCTTTTCGCCAGGCCCTCGACACGGCCGAAAAAGCCGCCGCCAGCGAGGCCACGATCCTCCTTCAGGGGGAAAGCGGCACGGGTAAGGAATTGTTCGCGCGGTTCATCCACCGGAAATCCAGGCGAGCCGCCGGGGCCTTCGTGAGCCTCAACTGCGGAGCCTTGGCCCCCACGTTGTTCGAGAGCGAGTTGTTCGGGCACGAGAAGGGGTCCTTCACCGGCGCCCTTGAGCGAAAAATCGGCCGCTTCGAGGCCGCGGCGGGCGGCACCTTGTTTCTCGACGAGGTCTCCGAGATCCCGCTGGACTCGCAGGTGAAGCTTTTGCGCGTTCTCCAGGAAAAGGAATACGAGCGTGTGGGAGGGATCAAGCCCCTCAAGACCGACGCCAGGGTGTTGGCGGCCACGAACCGGCCGCTCCAGGACGCCGTTCGCCGGGGAGCTTTTCGCGAGGATCTTTTTTACCGGCTGAACGTCATTCCCGTCACCGTGCCTTCCTTGCGCGAACGTCCCGGGGATGTGGAGATCCTGGCGAAAGCCTTTTTGGGGCAATACAACCGGGAGACCGCGAAGACGGTGAGCCTTTCCAAGGAGGCCTGGGAGGCCTTGGAGCGGCATCCCTGGCCCGGCAACGTCCGCGAGTTGGCTCATTGCCTCCAGCGCGCCGTCATCCTGTCTTCCGATGGGATGATCGGGCCGGACAAACTCGACCTGCCCGCTCGTGAGGAGACGGCCACGAACGCCTCCCTCAAGGGCGTTTCCCAATTGGCGCAAAACGAGGCGGAGCGCAAGGCCATCGAGGGGGTGATGCGGGCGGTGAAGGGCAACAAGAGCGAGGCGGCCCGGCGATTGGGCGTCAGCTACAAGACCCTGTTGAATAAAATCAAGGATATGGGAATAGGATAAGAATCAAAGGCATCACCATTCACAAAGGCATTGAACCACGGAGAACTCAGAGAACACGGAGACAGTTAGAAGTTAACTTCCTCATAATAGCCGACCCTCAATTGTTAACTGGGATTTGCCGCCTCTTTTTAACTGGGATGCAGGGGATACAGGGGATACGACGAAACATTGGGGCCTGAGGCGCGCTCCTTCGGAGCGCATTCAAAGAGCCTGTCGCC
>CAZSKE010000120.1:0-747 GCA_964607325.1 uncultured bacterium
CGCGTGGATCTGGTCCTCCACCACGTCGCCTTCCTGCACACGGTTGGCCTGCGCGAGGTAATCCATGGCGAAATGGACTCCCTTCGTCTCGCGGCCCGGCACGCGAAGATCCCTGGCCTGCGTGGCGCCGCAGGCGAGCACCATGGCGTCGAAACGCCTCCGGAGGTCCTCGATGGGCACCGCGCGGCCGATATCGGCTTTCACCTCGAACCGGACGCCTTCGTCCTTCAACTGACCGACGCGGCGGTTCAGATGCCGTTTTTCCATCTTGAATTCGGGGATGCCGTAACGCAGCAAACCCCCGATACGGTCGTTCCTTTCGAAAACGGTCACCTGGTGCCCGACACGGGCCAACTGCTGGGCGCACGCCAAACCGGCCGGACCGGAACCAACGATGGCGACCTTCTTCCCCGGCCTTTTCAAGGCTGGCAAAGGCTGGATCCACCCTTCCTGCCAAGCGCGGTCGACGATGGCCTGTTCGACGGTCTTGATGGTGACGGGTTGGTTGTAAGAATCCATGGCGAGGGTGCAGGAATTCTCGCAGGGGGCGGGGCACAGCCGTCCGGTGAATTCGGGGAAGTTGTTGGTGGCGTGCAGCCGTTCGGAGGCTTCCTTCCACCTTTCCCACGTATTCACGGTCACGCAGGGTTGAAATGATCGGGGCATAGGTCGAGGGACGGCCGATGCCGTATTGTTCCAGGGTTTTGATCAGCGTGGCCTCGGTATAGCGCGGCGGCGGCTGAGTAA
>CAZSKE010000120.1:757-2304 GCA_964607325.1 uncultured bacterium
GGAGGCTTCCTTCCACCTTTCCCGGTAAACCAGGTCGTTCCAGTCCGGAATGAGGTTGCCCAAAGGACAGCCCCGGTGGCAGAAGGGCACGCCGCAATCCATGCAACGGGACGCCTGAGCCTTCAGGCGCGCGGGATCGGAGGGCTGGAGGTATTCCTTCCAGTCCCGCACGCGCTCCTCGACCGGCCGCTTGGGGGGCGTTTCACGCCCCGTTTCCATGAAACCCGTCGGCTTTCCCATGGTGCCACCCCCTTCCGGGGCTTTTCGCCCCGTTTCCCGCCTTTTCCTCAACCCGCCCAGGCGTGTTCCGCGCTCTTCGTCCCGCGTTCTTTCTGGGCCTCGAGCGCCTTCTTGTAATCGAACGGCATGACCTTGACGAACTGCTTCGATCGTTCGAGCCAATGCTCGAGAAGATGCTCCGCCACGGGGCTTCCCGTGGTGCGCAGGTGCCGTTCCAGCATTTCCTTCACCAGGACCGTGTCCTCCCGGTCCAGGGCCTCCAGCCCCGCCATCTCCCGGTTGCATTTGGCGGGGAAATCGCCCGCCTGGTCCCAGACATAGGCGATGCCGCCGCTCATGCCGGCCGCGAAGTTTCGCCCCGTCCCTCCGATCACCACGACGCGGCCCCCGGTCATGTATTCGCACCCGTGGTCCCCCACACCCTCGACCACGGCGTGCACGCCGCTGTTTCGGACGCAGAAACGTTCGCCCGCCTTCCCCCGGATGAAGGCCTCGCCGCCCGTCGCGCCGTAGAAAAGCACGTTGCCGACCAGGATGTTCTCCTCCGCCTTGAAGGTGGCCTCCTTCGGGGGATACACGATGATCCTTCCCCCGCTCAGCCCTTTCCCGAGGTAGTCGTTGGAATCGCCCTCCAGCCGGAGGGTCATGCCCTTGGGGAGGAAGGCGCCGAAGCTCTGGCCCGCGGAACCCTTGAAGTCGATCTGGATCGTGTCGTCGGGAAGCCCCGCGGCCCCGTATCTCCTGGAAATCTCCGCACCCACCTGGGTGCCGACGGTCCGGTCCGTGTTGCGGATGGGAAGGCTGAAACGGACCCGCGTCCCCTTCTCCAGGGCTTCCCGGCAACGGCCGACGAGTTCGCGCCGGTCCAGGGACTTCTCCAACCCGTGGTCCTGTTTCTTGAAGCAGTAGGCCCTGCCCGGGTGGGAGGGCTTGTAGAAGATCGGGGAGAAATCCAGTTTCCGGGCCTTCCAGTGGGCGATGGCCTCGTTCATCTCGAGCAGTTCGGAATGGCCCACCATGTCGTCGATGGTCCGGAAGCCGAGTTCGGCCATGATTTCCCGCACTTCCTCGGCGATGAACATCATGAAATTCATGACGTGTTCGGGCTTCCCCGCGAACTTCTTGCGAAGTTCCGGGTTCTGCGTGGCCACGCCCACCGGGCAGGTGTCCTTGTGGCAGACGCGCATCATGACGCATCCTTCCGCCACCAGGGCCGTGGTGGCGAACCCGAACTCCTCCGCGCCCAAGAGGCAGGCGATGGCGACGTCCCGACCGCCCAGCGCATCGTCAAGGAGGCTGGCGGCGTC
>CAZSKE010000120.1:2342-4838 GCA_964607325.1 uncultured bacterium
GAGCCGGTTCATGACGAGGATCTGGTGGGCTTCCGCCAACCCCAGTTCCCAGGGAATGCCCGCATGCTTGATGGAAGCCAAGGGCGACGCGCCCGTCCCCCCGTCGAAACCGCTGATGAGCACGTGGTCGGCGTGGGCCTTCGCGACACCCGCCGCCACCGTGCCGACCCCCACCTCAGCCACCAGCTTGACCGAGATCCGCGCGGAATCATTGGCGTTTTTCAGGTCGTGGATCAGCTGGGCCAGGTCTTCGATGGAATAGATGTCATGGTGGGGAGGGGGCGAGATCAGTCCCACGAAAGGCGTGGAATGCCGGGTGCGGGCGATCCAAGGGTACACCTTGCGGCCCGGAAGCTGGCCGCCCTCCCCTGGCTTGGCTCCCTGCGCCATCTTGATCTGGATTTCCTTGGCGTTGACGAGGTAATGGCTCGTGACCCCGAACCGCCCCGACGCGACCTGCTTGATGGCCGAGTTCCTAGAATCCCCGTCGGGTCCGGTCTTGAACCGCGCCTCGTCCTCCCCGCCCTCGCCGGTGTTTGATTTCCCGCCCAACCGGTTCATGGCGATGGCGATCGTCTCATGCGCCTCCTGGCTGATGGATCCGTAGGACATGGCGCCCGTGGCGAAGCGCTTGACGATTTCTCGCGCGGGCTCCACCTCGTCCAGGGGCACGGGGTTCCCCTTCTTGAACCGGAACAGGCCCCTCAGCGTGGCCAGGGCGTGGGATGGATCGTCGATGGCGCGCGAATATTCCTTGAACGTCGCGTAGCTTCCGGACCGCACGGCGTGCTGGAGCTTTTGGACGGTTTCGGGGTTGAATAGATGCTTCTCCCCGTCCGCACGCCATTGATACCTGCCGCCGTTGTCCAGATCCATCTCGCGCGAAGGGCGCTCCGGATACGCCGCGGCGTGCCTTTTCACGGTCTCGAGCGCCACCTCCTCCAATCCGATCCCCTGGATGCGCGTGACGGTGGCGGTGAAATACCGGTCCACGAAGTCGCGGTTCAACCCGATGGCCTCGAAGATCTGCGCTCCGCGGTAGCTCTGGATGGCGGAGATCCCCATCTTAGACATGATCTTCACCACGCCCTTGTGGGCGGCCTTGAGGTAGTTCTTGACGGCCGTGGCATGGCCCGTGCCCGCGGGCAGGATCCCACGACGGATCATGTCGTCGAGGGTCTCGAAGACCAGGTACGGATTGACGGCGTTCACACCGTAGCCCAGCAGGAGGGCGAAATGATGCACCTCGCGCGGCTCGCCCGACTCGAGCACGAGTCCGACGCGCGTCCTTTCCCCCCGGCGGATCAGGTGGTGGTGGACTCCCGCGACCGCCAACAGGCTCGGGAGCGGCGCCCTTTCGCGGTCGAATCCCCGATCGGAAAGGATCAGGATCTGGCAGCCGTCCTTGACGGCGCGACTGGCCTTGTCGCACACCTCCTCCAGGGCCTGGGCCATGCCCCGGCCCCCGTCGGCGGCCTTGAACAAAATGGGGATCGTCATGGACTTGAACCCGGCCTGGGTGGCCTGGGTGAATTTGGACAGTTCCTCGTTGTTCAGGATCGGGCTCTTCAACTCGATCTGGCGGCAGGAATTCGGCGTCGCCGCGAGCAGGTTTCCCTCGGGGCCCACCGTGGTCTCCATCGCCACCACGAGGCGCTCGCGGATGGCGTCCAGGGGCGGGTTGGTGACCTGGGCGAACAACTGCTTGAAATAATTGAAGAGCATCTGGGGGCGCTCGGACAGGACCGCGAGGGACGTGTCGTCCCCCATGGAACCGATGGGTTCCTCGCCGTCCACCGTCATGGGCAAAAGGATGAGGCGGATGTCCTCGTGCGTGTAACCGAACGCCTTTTGCCGCACCAAGAGCGTGCCGTGATCCGTTCCCGGCACCCGGGACGCCGCGGGCATGTTTTCCAGGGACACCAGGTTTTCCTTCAGCCACTCGCCGTAGGGCGCCTGCTTCACCACGGCGTCCTTCACATCCGCGTCGTCGATGATGCGTCCCTGCTCCAGATCGACCAGGAAGATCCTGCCCGGTTCCAGCCTCCCCTTCTTCGCCACGCGCTCGGGCGCGATGTCGAGCACGCCCACCTCGGACGCCATGACCACCAGGCCGTCGTGGGTGACGTAGTAGCGGGAAGGCCTCAGGCCGTTGCGGTCCAGCACCGCGCCGACGACACGCCCGTCGGTGAACGCCACGGAGGCCGGCCCGTCCCAGGGCTCCATGAGGCAGGAATGGTAATGGTAGAAATCCTTCTTTTCCTGCGACATGCCGGAGTGCCCGGACCAAGCCTCCGGAATGAGCATCATCATGGCGTGGGACAGGGACCTTCCGCCCATGACGAGTATTTCCAGCGCGCTGTCCAGCGCGGCCGAATCGGATTTCCCCTCCGGGGCGATGGGAAGCATGCTGTTCATTTCGCCGCGGCTGAAATGCGCGCTCTCGAAAAGGCTCTCCCGCGCGTGCATCCAGTTGAGGTTGCCCCGCAACGTGTT
>CAZSKE010000120.1:4848-6790 GCA_964607325.1 uncultured bacterium
GGGCAAGCTCCGTCCTCCCATGAGCAGGAGCTCGAGCACGTTGTCGAAGCTGCCGGAATCCGAACAATCGGGTTCGATGACCGGGAAGAGCTGCGACAGCTGGGCCCCGAACAGATCGCTGCGCACCACCCCCTCGCGGGCCCGCATCCAGTTGATGTTGCCCCGCAACGTGTTGATCTCGCCGTTGTGGGCGAGAAAATGGAAGGGCTGGGCCAGTTCCCACGAGGGGAAGGTGTTGGTGGAGAACCGCGAATGGACCAGGGCCAGGCCCGATTCGAAATCACCGTCCGAAAGGTCGGGAAAGTAGGAATCCAACTGCTCGGGGGTCAGCATGCCCTTGTACACCACGGTGCGGCAGGACAGGCTGGAGAAGGAGAAAAGGTTCTTCTGCCGAACCTCCGGGGAGGCCTGGACGGAGTTCTCGACGCGCTTCCTCAACAGGTACAATCGGCGCTCGAACTCGTCCGGGTCCTGGAGTTCCGAAAGTCTCCCGATGAAAACCTGCTTCATGACGGGTTCCGAGGAAAGGGCCGTGGGGCCCACGGCGCTGTTGTCGGTGGGGACCTTCCTCCAGCCCAGGACCTGGAGGCCCTCCTCGCGCGCGAAGCGCTCGAAGATCCTCTCGCAAACACCGGCCTGGAACGATTCCCAGGGGAGGAAGACAAACCCCAGGCCGTAGGCCCCTTCCCGGGGCAGTTCGATGCCGATTTTTGCGGCTGTTTTCCGCATGAACTTGTCGGGGATCTGGACGAGGATGCCGGCCCCGTCCCCCGTGTTGCGTTCGCATCCGCAGGCGCCGCGGTGCGCGAGGTTCCGGAGGATCTCGACCCCCTGCCGCACGATGGCGTGGGATTTCCTGTTTTTCAGGTCAGCGACGAAACCCACCCCGCAGGCGTCCTTACCCGCGTCGAAGGGGGCCAAAGGCCCGTTCACATGTCCCTCCATGACCACCACCCCCGTTCTTGTGCCTGTTGAAAAACCCGGGCCCCCAAATCAAGGGGCCCGGGTTTCCGGGTACCCACATCCTTGTATTCGAACCCGCGGGCCTATGGCCCGCGCAGGGTCATGTGGGTGACCCTCGCATCGTATGGGCGAACCAAAAGTTCGCAAAATCGGAGAGCGAGGGTACCGCGGATTTCACCCGACGCCGTTTCAACAGTCGTAATACAGGTGGAACTCGTACGGTACCGGACGTATCCGCATGGGATCGATCTCCTTCTCCCGCTTCCAGCTGATCCAGGTGTCCACCACGTCCTGGGTGAAAACCTTGCCTTTCGTCAGGAAGGCGTGGTCCTTCTCGAGGGCGTCCAGGGCTTCGTCCAGGGAACCGGGGGTCTTGCGGGTTTTCGCCAACTCCTCGGCTGTCATCTCGAAGATGTCCCGGTCCAACGGCTCCCCCGGGTCGGTCTTCTTCTCGATGCCGTCCAGCGCGGCCATCAACATGGCGCTCCAGGTCAGGTACCCGTTGCAGCTGGGATCCGGACAGCGGAATTCGACGCGCTTGGCCTTGGGGCTGTTCGAATACATCGGGATTCGGCAGGAGGCCGACCGGTTCCGCGCGGACAGGCACAGGTTGACCGGCGCCTCGTAACCCGGCACCAGCCGCTTGTACGAGTTGGTGGTGGGGGCCGCGAAGGCCAGGATGGCGGGCGCGTGCTGAAGGATGCCGCCGATGGCGTGCAGGGCCATCTTCGAGAGGCCCGCGTACTCGTCGCCCGCGAAAAGCGGCTTGCCGTTCTTCCACAGGGAGAAGTGCGAATGCATGCCCGAACCGTTGTCCTCGAAGACGGGCTTGGGCATGAAGGTCACGGTCTTGCCGTGGCGCTTCGCGACGTTCTTGACGATGTACTTGTACCACATGAACTGGTCGCCCATCTTCTGCAGGGGGGCGTATCGCATGTCGATCTCGCTCTGCCCGGCCGTGGCCACCTCGTGGTGGTGG
>CAZSKE010000121.1:0-3591 GCA_964607325.1 uncultured bacterium
GCGAGTCCCCCTCACCCTGCCCCTCTCCCCAGTGGGGCGAGGGAAGAAAGCTCGGCCCTCAACAGCCCCCACGGCCCTGGCGGCCCCCCGGGCCACCCTCTCCCTCGAGGGAGAGGATGAAGGTGAGGGTGACTCGCGGACATTCTTTTGGCGTGGAATCAAGAGGGGATGACATTCCCATCGGCTCAAAATCACCCACACGTTATGAAGAAGAATCGGTTTTCTATTTCAGCTTCCAGCGCGGGTCCTCGACGCTCTCGGGGACTTCCCCCTTGTCCTCAAGCGACTTTTGAAGCAGGTCCCGGAGGAACAACCCCGTCTTCACGCGGCTCTTCAATTTCGAGAAGGCCACATAGCCGTCCCCGCCGCCGGCCAGGAAGTCGTTCACGGCCACCTTGTATTCGCGCTTGGGCGCCAGCGGCTCCCCGTTGACGGTCACCGTCAAGTCACCCGCCTTCCCCTCCACCACCACGCCGGACACCTGAAGGAAAGCGCCCCCGCCAACGCGGGAAGCCGAACGGTCCAGGATGGATTTCAAAAGCCCACCCGGCATGAGGCAGGTCTCCACCTCGTCCTCGAAGGGGAGGATTTCGCGCAAGGTCCCCTTCGTCATCGCCCCGGCCCTCAGGTCGGAGCGAAAACTGCCCGAGTTGAGGACCGCCACGTCCGCCTCAGTGGCCGCGCGCGCCGCGTCGGCGGCCAGGCAACCCAGGGGCCAGTCCCCGTCATAGCGGCGGGCGGCGTTTTTCTTGACCTGGCAAATCCTCTCGTCGAGGCCGACGGCGTAGGTTCCCTTGAACTTCTCGAGAAGGGCCTCCATTTCGGGATCGGGCTCGAGGGTGGGATCCACCGGGATCAGCTGGTGGCGGTACTTCGTGACCTGATACCCATCCTTGCGGTTGCCGGCCACGGTCAGGTCGAGTCGACCCAGGTAACGCCCCTTGCTCCCCGCCTGAACGACGATCGGCCCGTTCGGCCACCCGTTCGCCTTCTTCTCGACCACCGGCTGTTCCAGGGCGTCGTGGGAATGCCCCCCGACGATGACGTGCAGATAGGTGACGGCCTTCGCCAGCTTCTTGTCCTCCTGCAGTCCCGCGTGGCTCACCACGATGAAGATATCGGATTCCTTCTTGAGGGTCGTGCGCAGGCCCTTGGCCACGAGGGTGGGGGAATTGAACACCATCCCCCGAACGTGGTCCCTCTTCGTGACGGAGGGGGTGTCGGTGTTGGCGAATCCCACGATCCCCAGCTTGATCCCGACCCCCTTGATGACGAAGGGGGGCTGGAGGAAGTTGTTGTTGCGGGTCACGACGTTCGTCGAGATCCACGGGATCCGGTACTTCTGTTTGACCTCGCGCAGATACTTGGAGCCGTAGTCGAAATCGTGGTTCCCGAGCGCCACCACGTCGTATCCCATCAGGCGGTAAGCCGCGCAATCGGCTTCCCCTTTGGTGAGGCCGGAGAGCGCGCCCCCGGTGAAGATGTCGCCCGCGTCCACGAGCAGGACCCGGGAAGGACCGACTTCCTCACGGATCCTCTTGATGAGCGTGGCCCGACGGGAAACGCCCCCGAACCCGTCCGGAAGGGGCTCGAGTTGCCCGTGGTGGTCGTTGGTGAAAAGGATCGTGAAGGAAACCTGGCGGGCGTCAACGGGCGCGGGGGAAAGGAGGAATAACGCGAGCGCGAACATCGGGCCGAACAGGGCTTTAAGGAAGAATGGACGTGAGAACAAGACACACCCCCGGGCGTAATGCGGCCTGACAGAAACCACCCCGACAGGCCCGTATGTCATGTGAGGAGGAACAGAAGCGCTAAAACTCGGCGACGGCGTCCTGTTCACTCGCGAGGATGTGGAAAAGGCCTGGCAGTTCCAACAGATCGAACACCTTATAGATATCGGGGCTGACATTGGAAATCTTGATGTCACCCCGGTTCTTTCGGACGTCCTTGATGATGCTCATGAGGACCCCGAAACCGGCGCTGGAGATATAAGTGAGCTTTTCGCTGTTGAGGACGATCTTGTACTGCTTCTTCTTGAATAATTCCTGCAACATGGCCTCAAAATCGCCAACGGTATTGATGTCCAGGACGCCTTCGATGTCCACCACGGTGACCGAGGTGTTCGACATGGCTGTCCGGCTCGAGATCACCAGCCGTTCCATCAAAGAATCTCCTCGGAGGGGTTGCGTTGAAACAACGTCTCACGACAAGGGATAGGGTACCAGAGCCGCCGCGAAAGAGCGCGGATCAAAAGCCAAAAGATCGTCGAGACCTTCCCCCACGCCCACAAACCTCACCGGAAAACCCGTTTCTCCCGCCAGAGCCAGCGCCACTCCGCCCTTGGCGGTGCCGTCCAGCTTGGTTAAAACCAACCCCGTCAGGCCCACCACGGCGTTGAACTCCTTGGCTTGCGATAAGGCGTTCTGCCCGGTGGTGGCGTCCACGACCAACCACTTCTCGCGAGGCACCCCAGGAGCGGCTTTGTCGCAGACCTTCTCGATCTTCCGCAACTCTTCCATGAGGTTCGAGCGGTTATGAAGCCGCCCGGCGGTGTCCACCACAAAGGTGTCAAAGCCCTTCTGGAGACCCGATTTTAACGCGTCAAAAACCACAGCGGAAGGCGCCGCCCCATGCGCCCCCCGAAGAAGCTCCACTTTAGCACGGAGGGCCCATTCTGTCAGTTGTTCTTCAGCCGCCGCCCGGAAGGTGTCGCCCGCCGCCAGTAGCACTTTTCGGCCCTGCAAGGCCCAATGGGCGGCCAGTTTCCCCGCCGTCGTGGTTTTCCCCGCCCCGTTGACGCCCACCAAAAGCAACAACCCCGGCTGGGGGAAGGAAAAAACCGGTTTGCCCCTTCCCACCCGTTCTTCGACGGCCTCGCGCAAATACAAGGCCGCCGACTCGGGATCGGCCTTGCCTTCCAACTCGCACTTTTCCCGAAGCGCGGCCAAAAGCGCCCGGGCCGTGGTCACTCCCACGTCGGCCGCCACTAAACGGTCCTCCAGAATTCGAAGCGTCTCGGGGGAAACGGAGGGGGCTCCCGGCTTGAACAAACCGGTCCAGTTCTGGACGAGGGATCCCGCGGTCTTGGAAAGGCCGGATTTGAGCTTGTCGAAAAAACCCATGGGCAACTACTGGATTAGGAATGAGGAATTCGGGGTTCGAAATTAAGACAAGGGAAGCGGGAATCCACGCCGCTTCGGCCTTCATTCCGAATTCCGAGTTCCACATTCCGCATTATTGTTTCTTCGCCGTTTCCAAAGCTTTTTCCTTGAACCTGGCGGAGACGACCTTCGAGACACCCGATTCCTGCATGGTGACACCGTACATGGAATCGCCCGTTTCCATCGTCACCTTGTTGTGGGTGATGATGATGAACTGGGTCCGCTTGGAGAACTCCTTCAACAAATGCGTGAACCGCCCCACGTTCACCTCGTCGAGGGGCGCGTCGATCTCGTCGAGCACGCAGAACGGGCTGGGCTTCACCATGAAAAGCGCGAACAGCAACGCGATGGCCGTGAGGGCCTTCTCGCCGCCCGACAGGAGCGAAACGGACTGGAGCCGTTTTCCCGGGGGACGCGCCACGATCTCGAT
>CAZSKE010000121.1:3616-6777 GCA_964607325.1 uncultured bacterium
CCGCCCTCGAACAACCGTTGGAAGACGTCCTTGAAATGCTCCTGGACCGTCGTGAAGGTCGAGGCGAACATTTCCTGCGTGGTCAGGTTGATCTTGTGGATGGCCTTCTGCAGGTCATCCTGGGCCTTGACCAGGTCCTCGCGCTGTTCGGTGAGGAACTTGTATCGCTGGGAAAGCTCCTCGTATTCCTCCATGGCCACCATGTTGACCAATCCGAGGCGCTCGATCTTCGCGCGAAGCTCCAGGACCTTTTCCTCGGCCTCGGTCTCACGGAAACCCTCTTCCAGGGCCACGGGCGGATTCTCGGGGTCCACCTTGTACTCGATCTGGAGTTTTTCCTCGATATTGCGCATCTCGACGCTCATCTGGGCTTCCTGCACCTCCAGGTTGTGCAGTTCGTGTTGGACGCTCTCCTGCTTGTCGCGGGCCTGGCGCACCTTGTCGGCGTGGCCCTCCATCTCCACAGCCGCCGCGTCCCGCTTTTCCTGGGCCGCCCGCACCTTCGCGTCGGATTCCGATTTGCGCCCCGACAACCCCGCGATCCTCTGCTCAAGGTCGGCCAACGCCAGGGTCAATTGCTCGGACTGGTTGTCGAGCGACTGGTTTTCCTGCCGTTTTTGTCCCACCGAGTAGGAAAGCTGGTCGCTCTCGGCCTGGTAGCGCTCGGCTTCCTCGCGCGCCCTCCGCACCGATTCCTCCAGGCCCTCCAGCTCAAGGGTAACCTGAAGCGACTTTCGGGCGATTTCATCCTTGCGGGTCTGCATGTCTTGTAACGCCGCGCGCGCCGACTGGATCTCTTCCTGGGTCAGGTTGCGCGCCTGCTCGCTGTGGGCGATGGCTTGCGCGAGTTCCTCGCCGCGCCGCGCGCGCTCCGAACGTTGGGATTCCAGCTGGATTTTTTCCCGCTCCTCCGCCTCGCGTTCCGCCGCCAAGCGGGCCAGGGTGGAGGACCACTGCGCCATCTCCTGTTCGAGAGCGGCGCGCCTCAAATGCAGTTCCTGGCGGCGGGCCTCCAGGCGTCCCGCGCCTTCCTGCGTGTCGCGGGTTTCCTTCTTGGCCGCGGCCAAGCCCGCCTCGTGGCTTTCCAGCCCTCCCTCGAGCGACGCCCGACGGTCCGCGAGCTCGCTCATCTCACGGCGACGGCCGAGCAGGGACAACCCCGAGGCGGCGCTCCCGCCCTTCAGACTTCCCCAAGGACCGACGCGGTCCCCTTCGCGCGTGACGAAACGTAAACGGGGATACCGCCGGGAAAGCTCCAGCGCGGTCTCCGTGTCCCGCACGAAAACCCCGTTCTCGAACAAGAACCGCACGGCCGGGTCGAGCAGGTCCTCCCGTTTGATCGAGGCGGACACTTCCCCCTCGGCGCCCTCGTCCGCAAGAGACTCGGGCGACGGTTGCTGGATGCCCAGTTGGGCCAAGTCCTCCAACACGAGGAGGGAAACCTTGCCTTCGCCCTCGGCCTTGAGCTTGGCCACCACCTTGCGCGCGTCCGCGAGGGTGTCCACCACGAGGGATTGGAGTTGACTGCCGAGGAGGGCCTCCACGGCGGCCTCGTGCTCCTGATCCACGAACACCAGATCGGCCACCACCCCCCGCACGCCCTGCCACATCAAAGGCTCGGCCTGCTTGGCCTGAAGGACGGCCTTGATGCCGGGATCGTATCCGGTCAGCTTGTTCTGCAGTTCCTCCAGCACCTCATACCGGCCCCGAACCTGCGCCAGTTCATTCCGGTCCTTGGCGATTGCCGAGGTCAGATCCTCGATTTGCACCATCAAAGCCGAAAGCCGTCCCTGGAGGTTCACGGCGTCCTCGGACAACCGAGCCTCTTCTTCCTTGGTTTTATCGTGGTTTTCACGACAGGCGGCTTCCGTCTCACGCGCCTGGGAGATCTGGGCGTTGAAGCCGTCCAAAACCTGGGAGAAAGCCTCGACGCGCCTGGCGGCGTCCTCGTCAAAGGCCTTGATCGAGTCCATCTCGGCGCGCATCTGCGCGGCCCGGGACAGCAAATCCACGGCCGCCGTGTTCTTGTCCTCGAGAAACCGGTTCTTCAGGGAAAGCTCCGCGTCCATGGCGGCCACTTCGGCCTCGAGCCCCCCGCGCCGTTCCAACTTCTCCTGCTTGACGGCTTCCTGACCCGACACGACCCGCAGGCGCTCCTCGATCCAATCCTTGAGCTGGGCGAGCTTGGCTTGCGCCTCGCCGATCTCGCGCTCGTTGGTCTGACGACGATCCGAAAGGATGCCCTTGTGCTGACGGGCGCCTTCCACCCGGCCCTGGGCCACTTCCACCTCGCTGTCGACCTTATAGGCCTGCTCGCGCTCGAGCGCGAGGCCTTCCTCGGTTTCCGCCAAGCGGCCCCGAAGCCGCTTCTCCTCGGCTTCCAAACCATGGGCGGCGGCGTGGGCCTCGTTCCAACGCTCGCGAACCAGGTGCGCCTTGTGGCGCAGGTCCTTGAGGGAATCGCGCAGGGTCACGCGTTTGAAAAGCTGGATCTGGACCTGGAGCTTGTTGAGCAATTCCTTGAACTGGCGGTACCGTTCAGCCTGCTTGGCCTGCCGTTCCAGGGAGGAGATCTGGCGGTGGAGCTCGGAGATGATGTCCGACACGCGCACCAGATTCTGATCGGTGGCGTCCAGCTTTCGGAGCGCTTCCGCCTTGCGCGCTTTGAACTTGGTGATACCGGCCGCCTCCTCGAAAATGGCGCGCCGCTCGGTGGGCTTCGCGTTGAGGATGGCGTCCATCTGGCCCTGGGCCATGATGGAATAAGCCGACACGCCCACGCCCGTGCCCATGAACAGCTCGCGCACGTCCTTCAGGCGGGCCGGGGTCTTGTTGATGAGATACTCGCTCTCCCCCGAGCGAAACAAACGGCGCGCGATGGCGATCTCGTTGAAATCGAGGGGAAGCGAATGGTCCTCGTTGGACAGGATGAGGGTGACCTCGGCGAACGCGGACGGCTTGCGCTGGTCCGTGCCGTTGAAAATCACCTGGGTCATGTCGTTGGTGCGCATGCCCTTGGCGGACTGCTCCCCCAGCACCCAGCGGACCGAATCGGAAACGTTGGTCTTGCCGCATCCGTTGGGGCCCACCACCGCCGTGATGCCCGGCTCGAAAACGAGTTCGGTTTTGTCAGCGAAGGATTTGAATCCGTGGATCTCGAG
>CAZSKE010000122.1:0-6772 GCA_964607325.1 uncultured bacterium
AAGTGGCGGACACTATCATGCAAGTGCTGAAGCCCATGGGCACCCTGGTGGTGGTTGAAGCCGAGCACCTTTGCATGACCATGCGGGGGATCAAGAAATCCGGCTCCGTCATGACCACCTCGGCTGTGCGTGGCGTGTTCGAGTCCAGCGAACGCACCCGCCAAGAGGCCCTTCAACTCATTCGCGGCCGCTAGCCCACCAAGGGGTCAGGCCTCACAATCCACTATTTGGGTTTGTGTAATCGGAAAATAAAGTATTATAATATGTCACATTATGAGAAAGCCCCGCGTTGAATATCCAGGCGCTTTGTTTCATGTGATCGCTCGTGGAAACCAGCGCCAAAGAGTGTTTTTGGACGATGGGGATCGCGTTCGTTATCTGCGATTCCTGGGCGAGCGGTTGGAGAGCCGCGATTTTTCGCTCTATGCCTACTGCCTCATGGATAATCACGTTCATTTATTGATCGAACGAGGCGCGGATTATCCTCTTTCGAAATATATGCAACGGCTTCAAGGCGCTTATACAGGTTTTTTCAATCGTAAACATCGAAAAATCGGCCACTTGTTCCAGGGAAGGTATAAAAGCATCTTGGTGGACAAGGAGAACTATCTTTTGGAATTGGTGCGTTATATTCATTTGAACCCGCATCGCGCCGGGCTGGAAAAAGCGGATTTGTTTCCATGGACCAGCCATCGCCAGTACATGGGAAGCGATCGGGAGTCATTGGCGATGGTAAAAACGGATGTGATATTGTCGATGTTTTCAAAAGTGAAAGTCATTGCTCGCAAACGCTATTTGGCATTCATGAAGGAAAAGGAAAAAGAAGCCAAGTGGAACCCGCTTTACACATTGCGCGACGGCAGATTTTTAGGTGACGAAGACTTTGAAAATGAAACCTATGAGAAGGCGGAACTGGGTCAGCGGGCAAGGTTGATGATTAAAACGGACGTTGAAGGTTTGTGGAAATCGGTATTAGAGAGGGAAGGCTTAAAGGCGGAGCCGGTGGGTCAAAGGCGAAGCCATTTAATCGCCGAAACGGCTTATTTGGCGACAGAGGGAGCTGGAATACGTCAAAAAGAAGTGGCAGAATATTTTTCGGTGGAACCCACGGCGTTAAATATGGCGGTGAAGAGGTTGGAGTTAAGGTGGCAAAATGGCGTAGGCTCAAGAAGGGAATTGGAACGATGGGCGAGGAAAGTGAATTGTGAGGCCTGACCCCTTGGTGTCGCCTGTGCCGTTCGACCGCGGGTCCTGGTTCTTGCCCGGAAACGGGCGGCGCCCCTTGCGTTGGGAAAACCGCACGCTTGTGATGGGTATTCTCAACCTGACCCCCGATTCCCTCTCCGACGGGGGCCGTTATCTGGACCCGGAGGTCGCGCTCGAACGGGGATGGCGGCTTCAGGAGGATGGCGCGGATTTGTTGGACGTGGGGGGCGAATCCACCCGCCCGGGGGCCCGGCCGGTATCCGCGAGCGAAGAGAAAAAACGCGTCGTGCCGATCATCGCCAAGCTTTCCCGAAAACTGAGGATCCCCATTTCGGTGGACACCTCGAAGGCCGCCGTGGCCGAGGCCGCGATAGGGGCCGGGGCCCGGATTCTCAACGACGTGGGCGCCTTGGGGCTGGACAAGGCCATGCCCCGCATGGCGGCCCGCTTGAAAGTGCCGGTGATCCTGATGCATATGCGGGGACGCCCCCGCACCATGCAGAGGAAACCCCGATACCGCGATGTGGTGGGGGAGATACTGGCGTTCTTCCAACGGAGAATGGTCGTGGCGATCGAGGCGGGAGTGGATCCGCGAAACATCCTTTTGGATCCGGGTTTCGGGTTCGGGAAAACATCGTTCCATAACACGGAACTCACCCGCCGGTTGGGCGAATTCCGCTCGCTGGGCCGCCCCATCGTTTACGGGCCGTCCCGGAAGGCCACTTTGGGCCAATTGCTCGGGGGGGTTCCTCCGGGAGAACGGCTGGAGGCCACTCTTTCCGCCGTCACGGCGGGGATTCTTTTCGGGGCCGACTGGGTGAGGGTACACGACGCGCGCGAAGCCGTTCGGGCCAGGGCTTTCGCCGACGCGCTGCGCTATGGCCGCGGGTTGACGTCGGATGGGGCGTGAGTTTTTTTTAAACCTTTTCTTGGCCCGAAGCCCCGTTGGTGGTGAAATAGGGCGGGAGACCAGGAAAACATGAGCGCCTTAATCCATCTCTTCAACGACTTCCGCTGGGAGGATGCCCTCGACATCCTCATGGTGGCCTTCGTCCTGTATATCCTCCTGCTGATGCTTCGGGAGGCGCGCGGTCTCCGTGTTCTCGTCGGCTTCGGCGCCTTGTTCCTCGCGGGGGCGCTCGCCTCGCGGTTCCACCTTCTGACCATTGAATGGCTTCTTTCCAACCTGTGGCCCGTCCTGGTCATCGCCTTGGTCGTGGTGTTCCAGCCCGACCTTCGGCGGCTCATGAACCAATTGGTTCGTTACGGGGGGTGGGGCGGTGTTTTTCGCGGGGAGGCCGTCATCTACAAGGAGATCACGCGAGCCGCCAAGGAACTGGTGAAGTCCCGGCATGGGGCCTTGATCGTCCTGGAACGGGGGGAACCGTTGGATTCGGTGCTCGAATCGGGCACTCGGATCGACGCGGAGGTGAGTTCGGACCTTTTGGTCAGCTTGTTCACGCCGGGCACGCCCCTCCACGACGGCGCCGTGGTGCTTCGGAGCGGACGCGCGGTGGCGGCCGGTTGCATCCTTCCGCTTTCCCAGAATCCCAATCTCAGCCGCGCCTACGGCACCCGGCATCGAGCCGCGCTGGGAATCACCGAGGAGACGGACGCTTTGGCGGTGGTGGTGTCCGAGGAATCGGGCGCCATCTCGCTGGTCATGGCGGGAAAGATGACGCCAGGCATCGACTCCGAAACCCTGGAGGAAATGTTGACGCTGTACGGGGCCAAGACATCCTGATCGATTGAGCCGAAACTGGGGGTTTTCATGAAGTCGTGGTGGTTGCAGGACATCCCGCTGAAACTTCTGGCCCTGGGGCTGGCCGTCGCTCTTTGGGCTTACGTGGGCTCCAACCAGGTCCTGGAACGGAAGGTCGACCTGAAGGCTGTTTTCACCGACCTGCCCACGGGCGCTTTGTTGACGGAAGAGGTGAAATCCAACGTGTCCTTCATCTTGGTGGGCAGGAGGGAGAGAATCCTCCCGCTCGATCCCGGAACCCTGAAGGCCATCGTGAGCTTGAAAGGCGTGCCGGTTCCCGTGAGGGATTATCCGGTGCGTTTCACGGTCAAGGGTTTGCCGAAGGGCGTGGCGCTCGACGCCGCCCCGGTGCTCATTTCCCTTCAAACGGGCGCCGTGACGGTGAAGGCGAAACCCACGCCCAGCAAGAAAAAAAGATAAGTACAACGGAGCGGCCCGCCATGGCTTTTTTGAACGTCAACATCGACCATATCGCCACTGTGCGCCAAGCGCGGCAGGAGCGCGAGCCGGATCCCGTGGCGGCGGCCATCCTGGCGGAACTCGCGGGGGCCCACGGCATTACCGCGCATTTGCGCGAGGATCGCCGGCACATCCAACACCGGGACGTGCGGCTTCTGAGGAACGTGGTGCAGACCAAGTTGAACCTGGAAATGGCCGCGACTCCCGAGATGGTGGCCATCGCGATTCGTCTGCACCCGGATCAAGTGACCCTGGTGCCTGAGCGCCGAAAGGAATTGACCACGGAAGGGGGGCTCAAGGTCGCGGGATCCCCGCGGGAACTCCGCCAGGCGATCCGACGCATCCAGGGGCGGGGCATTCCCGTCTCCTTGTTCATCGCTCCCGAACCTGAGGATGTCGAGGCCTCCAAGAACCTGGGCGCGGCCATGGTGGAATTGCACACCGGCGCCTACAGCCTGGCCTACGGCCCCCAGGGCCCCCACCGGATCCAGTTGGGCAAGGTCGTCGACGCGGCGCGACAGGCGCGGGATTTGGGCCTCGTCGTGCACGCGGGGCATGGGTTGACCTATCGAAACGTGGGGCCCATCGCGGCCCTTCCCGAAGTGGAAGACCTCAACATCGGGCATAACCTGATCGCGCGCGCCTGCTTGGTCGGAATAGATCGGGCGGTCCGGGAGATGTTGGCGCTTCTTGGGCCCGCCAGAGGGCGTTGACTTCGACGCCTCACAAACCCTTCTGAACCGCGAAGCGCGCCCTATTCATGAAGCCGGAGAAATGGTTCAAGCCGCCCAAAATGGTTTCGCGAGCTTGACGCGCGGGGAGTTTTGGCGGGGGAGCTGGATGAAACAAAAACAACACCTTGCCCGCGCCTGGGGCGCGGGACAGCTCCTTTGGGGAGGGAATCATGTGGAAGATGCTTTTGGGCCTGATCGTCATGGTGGGACTGGGTTATCTGGGTATCAAAACGATGGTTCCGAAGCCGGATAAAAACACCGGTCTGCAGGGCTATACCGGGGGGCTTCAAAGGGCCGAGGACAAGGCCCGTAACGTGATGCACCAGGACAACGCCGCCAACGCCCGAAACGCCGTGGAACGATACCGAGGCGAAAACGACTCTTACCCGCCCTCCCTCCAGGCTTGCGTGGACGCGGGGTATCTCGAAAAAGTGCCCCAAGGCGTTTCGTACGATCCCGCCACGGGCCAGGTGACGGAAACGCCATAACGGTGGCGGTCGGCCGTTGGCGGTCCGCCAAGCATCGAGCGGGAAGCTGAACGCTGGCCGCGATGTTGTTGAGGGATGGTTATCGATGGATGAAACGAAAGCCTACGCCTACGCCCTGCGGCTACTCGCGCGGATGGATTATCCTTCCGGAAAACTCGATGAAAAAATGAAAGCGCGGGGCGCCTCCGAGGCTACGCGCGTTTCGACGCTCGGAAAGCTGGAGAAATTGGGTTATGTCGACGACGAGAACTACATCCGAAGGTTCGCCGAGGAGAAATCACGCCAAGGTTACGGTCGCCGCTGGATCGAATCTTCCCTCAGGAAGAAAGGCCTTTCCCTCGACCTGATCCGAGAGACTCTCGGCGGAACCGGGGAGGAGGAGGAAGCTGCTGCGGCGCGCAAGGCCCTCGGACCGCGCGGGAATTCGAGACTGCGCGCCAAAAAAGGTGAGGAACCCAGAAAACACGCCGGAAGGCTTTTCGCCTTTCTGGTGCGCCGTGGTTTCGGGGCTGTCGCGGCGCAAAACGCGGTTCAAAACGCTCTTCACGTGGATCCGGAGGAATAAAGGCGGCCGTCGGCGGTCCGCCGCCCGCTTTCGTCCCGGCAAGCCCGCCGCGACAGCGGCGAGGCGACGAAGAAACCAAACGATGCCCGAAAACGGCGTTATTGTCGCAAGGCCGTTTTCGGGATGGTTTAAAATCCATAACGAATCGCCCTTCCGCGGGCCTTCGGCACCACTCCGGACGAGCCCATAAGCCACGCCAGGTATCCGTCGTTGTTCATTCTTTCCCGAGTTTCAGGCTATAATTCGCCCACGTTTTAATCAACCCTTCGACATTTCCAGCCTGAAGGCCGGAATGGGCTCGGGGTTGACGCGGAGGGGCGCCTGGACCCGGCTCGACTGAGCGGGGTTTGGCGCCATTGAATTCTCCAGAGGCGCCCATGGCCGTCCCGACCCAATCCGACGAGATTCGCCAGACCTTCCTGGAATTTTTCCGGTCGAAGCGCCACAAGGTCGTGCCGTCCTCGTCCCTGGTGCCCGAAAACGACCCCACCTTGCTCCTGGCCAACGCGGGCATGAACCAGTTCAAGCCCCACTTCCTGGGCACCGTGCCTTTTCCCCACGAGGCGCCTTACGCGGCTTCGTGCCAGAAATGCTTTCGCACCGGCGATCTGGAGCTTGTGGGGTACACGGCGCGTCATCACACCTTCTTCGAGATGCTGGGTAACTTTTCCTTCGGCGGATACTTCAAGAAAGAGGCGATTCGTTGGGCTTGGGAATTCGTGACGGAGGTCCTGAAACTCCCAAAGGAGAGACTTTGGGTATCCGTCTACAAGGACGACGACGAGGCCATCGAGATATGGAAGAAAACGACCGCCCTCCCGCTGGAGCGCATCGCCCGGCTGGGGGACGCGGATAATTTTTGGACCATGGGCCCCACGGGCCCCTGCGGCCCTTGTTCCGAGGTTTACGTCGATATCGCCCCTTCCGCGGGACCGATCAAGAATTTCGCCGCGGCCTCCGAGGAAGGACGCCTGCTCGAGATTTGGAATCTGGTGTTCACGCAGTATGACCGACAAGCGAACGGGACCCTCCGACCGCTCCCGAAGCCCAACATCGACACCGGCATGGGCTTGGAGCGGGTGGCGAGCGTCATGCAGAATGTCTCCTCCAATTTCGATATCGACCTGTTGAAGCCCCTCCTGGACGCGGTGGCGCGCGAGGCTTGGAAAGGCGCGCCGCCGGCGCCGTCCTCCCATTCCACCACTTCGCTTCGGGTGATCAGCGACCATCTGCGCGCCACGACCTTCCTCATCGCCGACGGGGTGCTTCCTTCCAACGAGGGCCGCGGCTACGTCCTGCGGCGCATCCTGCGACGGGCCGTCCGTCATGGCCGCATGCTCGGCATCCGGCAAGGTTTTCTCCACAAGCTGGTGCCGGAAGTCGTCAAGCGGATGGGGGTTGTCTACCCCAACCTGACCGAACGACAGACCCACGTGGAGCATGTGGTGGCCGCCGAGGAGGAGAGATTCCTGGAGACGTTGGACAAGGGCACCGACCGGCTCACCGAGCGTTTGGTGGAGATGAACAAGGCCGGCGGCCGCGTTCTCCCCGGCGCCGA
>CAZSKE010000123.1:0-5742 GCA_964607325.1 uncultured bacterium
CCCTCGCGCGCGATCTCCCAAGCCGACAGGGCCACCACCACGCACATGAGCGTGATGAGAGATTCCGTGATGCAGTAATGGGAAATCTGGATGCTGATGACGGCGAAGGCGAATGCCGCGGCGGCGGCCAGGGCCATCCCGGTCCGGTTGTACAGCCTCTTCACCAGCAGATACACGGCCGCGATGGTGAGGGTCGAGAAGAACGCGGCCCATCCACGGCCGAGAACCATCATGTAGTGGTACGCCACGAAGTTGGGGCTTCCCACGGGGAGTTTGGCTAGAAAGGTCCAAAGGGCCGCGAGGCCCAGGACCACGCGTCCCCATCGCGAACACCACGCGAACCAAGCCGCGAGCGCCGCCAAGGTCAGGGTGAACCCTAGTTGCGCGGTGACCTTCGCGACAGCGGCCGCCGTCTGGTCCAAGGGAGCGGGGGCGTAACTGGCGAGCAACCCGGGAAGGGTTCCGACGCCGAAAGCCGTCCATCCGATGGCGGACAGCGGCCATGACTCAAGGTCCAAGTCCAGTATCTTGGCCAGGCAGAAAACGCTCAGAAGAATCCCCGCGGGGAAATAGATGGCCGAAGCCAAGGTCAGTCTGAAACCATCGGGGCGGCCGAACCACAGGCCGAAAATCGGGAAAAGAATGAACACGACCGCCAAACCGAACATGCCGAAGGCGACGGGAAAAGTCCAATCCCTCCATTTTTCACGCGATAAGACCCAAGCCATCCCCCCAAAAAGCAGGATGAGGAACAACCACCAGGACCATTGCAGGACCGGTTGGACACCCCGGGGGGAAAGCGCCTTGGGCACGGAAATGATTTCAGAGGTGGATCGATATAGATAGACCGGGAGCTGACCATAAGCGAAGAACGTCACCCTGAAGCCGTTGGACGCCTGGATCCCCGAAGTCTGGCCCAGGATATTTCTCTCGTCCGGGTGGAAGGAGTGGAATTTGTCCCAATTCAGGTTGTTGAACCTGAAAAAGCCACCCAAGGCCATGACGACCAGCAACCAGACGTAAGGCCTGCGCCAATACGGGGTTGAAGAGCGTTTCACGGGGCTCGGATTCCGGACGGGTTTACGAGAAGAACGAAGGGTTGCGTGAAGACGTCGAACCATCCGGATTTCACCTCAAACTCTACTGTGATTAAAAAAACGGCTTGAAATCAGGAAACCAGGGGAATCCCAAACAGCCCCGAAACAACCTGATAAGCCGGGAAAGTATAACCGAAGCCCCATGGCTTGGAAACGCCTTCTGGACGAACCATGCGAGTAAACAGGGCCTTTTCGAGGGAGTCTAACGATAATATGGAATCTCAAGGGGCTATTTATTCCCGAAAAACAACAGGCGGGCCCCGAAAAACTATCGGCAGAAGACCTTGGACTCCCCCACCGGCAGGTTGTTGCAGTAAAGCTTGAAAATATAGGTTCCAGGCTTCGGAAACACCACACGCCAGCCGGTCAGAAGGTCGAGTAAGGGCGATTCGCCGAACACCATGGTCCGGGGATCGCTGTCCGACACCTTTTCACCCGCCTCGTTGGAGAGCACCGTGTCGATCTTGAACTGCCCGGCGCCCTCGTATTTCAACCTGCAAAAAGTCATGAATTCCGCCCCAAAGGGATAGCCGGGCGGATGAAACCCCTGAAAAATGCCCGTGAGGTCGTAGTTCTTGGTCATGACATCCTGGCGGATCTTCTGACAGCAAAGGAAGGAAGCCACCTGGGGCAAGTTGAATTCCTCGCTTTGCATATCCCCACCTCCGTCGGTTCCCGAGCTATCCCAATCCATCCGCGTCCATCCAGTTTATACCAGGCGCCTTCCAAAAAGCGTTTTTCGTTTTGGGATCGAAAACGGAAGAACGAGCCGCGCCTCAACCTGGGCGACGGGCGCTTTTTCCTCGCCTCGAATCGCTCATGGCTCGCTCGAAAAGCTCCCGGTCGCGCGGTTTGACGGGTGGCGCTTTCAAGCACCAGCGAACGAAGGCCAGGACGCTCAAGGCCAGCACGATAAAACCGTCCTTGATCGTGGTGCCGGGACGGTAATAGGCGATCCGGACCAAAAAATCGTTCGAGACGTTCAGCCCTTGCAAAGCGGAAAGCAGGGCGATTTCCTGCGCGCAGGAATAACGGAAACCCGTGTAATAACGCAGGATCGGCTCGAGAGCGGAAACCTTGAGGAACCGCATGCCAGATTCCACGTCCCGGTAGGGGTAACCCGAGAGGATGGAATTGGTCAGGGTCAGGAATTGGTTTCCCAGTTTCTTGTACAAAGGGTAAACCGAGAAATCCCTGCGGGTCAAAAGCACGTCCAGCCCGCGCTCGATCAAACGTCGGCTTCCCTCGGGAAGATACTCGGGTTGATGCTGGCCATCCGCGTCCAGGGTCACCACGACGTCTTGGTCCGACAAGATCCCCGCTTCCCGAAGGTGCAAGACGAAACGGAACCCCGCCTCGAGAGCGGCAGCCATGCCGCGATTCAAAGGAAGCGTGACCCGATACGCGCCGGCGCGCGAACCCACAAAACGCCGGAGAATCCGGGCGGTCTCGTCCTTGGAGCCGTCATTGACCAGCACCAGAAGATCCGCCCAGCGGGAAACGCGCAGAAGGACATCCTCCAGGGTTTTCGCCTCGTTGTAGATCGGCAGGACCGCGATCAAGCGCGCCTTTTCGCGACGCGTCGCGCGCGCGACCTCGAAGGGGGTCCGGGGGTCCTGTCGTGGGATCGCCATGATCAAACGCCTTCCTCGACGTGGCTCGAATGTTCCGACCCGCCGAATGACGGGCCGGTTTAAAACGATTCCTCAGAGCGCGTGGCGCCGAGACCTGACGGGAACACGCGTGAAGCTGGGTGTGAAAACCGCTTTTGGGGGTCGAGGCTCCGAGGGAAACACGTCCCGGTCACCGAGGAACTCCCCGCCGCTTCCCTCGCGGAAAAAGCCTGCTTCGCAGGAGGCCACACTTGGCCAGGCGGAATTCCACCGCCGTTGACAGGCACCCCAAGCCGTAAACCAGACTCCTTCGGAAATTGATGGAGGAGGCCTCCGGAAAATACTTGGCCGGGCAGGTCACTTCCGCCACCCGGAAGCCCGCGTAAAGCGCCTGGGAAAGCATCTGGCCGTCGAAGACGAAATCATCCGAATCGCGACTCAGCGGAAGCGTCACGAGGACCTCGCGCGTGAAGGCCCGGTAACCCGTGTGATACTCGGACAACTTGGCGCCCATCAGCAGGTTCTGGGCGAATGTCAGGCAACGGTTGCTCACGTATTTATAGAGGGGCATGCCCCCGGATAACGCCTGCCCTCCCAGGATGCGGGAACCTAACACCACGTCGAAAAGACCGTCCGATAGCATGTGGGCCATGGCCGGAATCAACTTGGGGGTGTACTGGTAATCGGGATGCAACATGACCACGATGTCGGCGCGGGCCTTGAGCGCCTCCCGATAACAGGTCTTTTGATTGCCCCCGTAGCCGAGATTACGCTCGTGAACGACCGTGCGGATCCCCAGGCGCCTGGCCAACCGGGCCGTTTGATCATGGCTGGCGTCGTCCACCAGGATGACCTCATCCACGAGCGGGCGGGGGATCTCCGCGAAGGTCGCGCGCAGGGTCTTTTCCGCGTTGAACGCAGGCATGACGACGACGATTTTTTTGCGTTGGATCATGGCCCCACCATCTTATCAGAGGAAATACCGCAGACCGGCCCGCATCATGCCGGCCGTTGTGGAGCCACCCAAGGTCATGATCGCGACCCAATCCGCTTGCAGGAAAAACGCTGTTTCCGTGTCCAGCCGAAAATCCGCGCCCACGCCGACTCGCGTCGCCAAATCGGTTTCCCGGTATCCCGGCGCCTCCACGATCCATTCCGGGGTGACGCCACGCGCGCTGGCGACACTAAAACTCGCCAGCCCTAAACCGCCGACGAGGTAGGGGTTGGCCTTCCGTCGCGCGCGAGTGGGCCGGACCCTCATGCTGAAAAGCGCGAGAAGCGCGGTGGTTTTACCCCCCACCAACGTGCTGGACCCATCGTCGGGCACTCCGGCCGCGTTGAAAAAATACCCGCGTTCGAGCGGAAACATATGTCGATCCAATTCGAGCACCGCTTCCAATCGAGGCGCCGCTTCCAAGCCCACGGACAGTCCCCAACCGGGACCCGACCGGTACCCCTGCTTGAAGTCGAAGGGGCTCAAGGGAAACGCCACCGCCGCGCCCACGCCGATCGAGAGCGTGCCCGCGCCAGCGGCGCACGAGGAAAGGAGCCAAATGGCCATACACGCCAACACTCTGTGTCTCAAACCCCACCCCCACGTCATTCTCTCGCCTCGACGGATACTCTTTCCTCGACCCGCACCACCCGCAACGGGTCTTCCGCGAAAACCGGCACCGCCCGGACCCGGATCCCATCATGTTCCCACAAATGCGTCGCGACCAGGGGCCAATCCCGCGGCCGCAGGATTAAAAACACGTCGGAACGCCCCACGAGGTCCCGGAACGGTCGGCGAATGGAAAAACGCGCAAGCATCTCCGCACTGATCGGCGTCCGTTGAAACTCATCCAGCACCAACAATCGCATTTTCCCAGGAAATTGTCTGTCCCCCAGGACCGGCGCCGATGCCAGCGGGAACCCGCCCGCCCAAGCGATATAAAGCTGATCACTCCTCGGCCCCAGCCGCGTCAATGCGCTAAGAAAAGCAGTCTCGCGTTTCCGGAGGGATTGGTCCCAATGGAAGGTTTTTTTCATGTTGGGAGCCAAGAAAACGAATGACAACAGAAGGAACAAACATCCCACCCACCGCGTGATAACGACCGGGTCTTGGAAGCGCCGCAAATCCCCTTTGTCCGGAGACCGGTATTCTATCAATGCCCACCAAACCGCGAACACCAGGGGCGGAAAGACCAACCGGCTTGGGGTCTTGGCCACGAATCCGACGGCAAGGATGAGACATACGGTCCAGGCGGTTTGAAAAACAATTCGACGGATGGATGTGCCCTGGCATCCTAGGAGAAGCGCCAATCCTATGAACAACAGGTCTTGAAAGTATTTCTGCGACAATAAATCGCCTATCGAACGGAAGGTCTCGGGTTTTCCAACCCACCCAAAATGCGGCAACGCATTCAACAAACGGGCCAAGGCCTTCGACGTGAAAATATCCGGATCGTAGAAATACCAGTTCTCGAACAGGGCCAGATCGTTCGATGTCCAACCGATGGTTTTGAGCAATGTCTTCAATTCATCAGGATTTCTCAGGGGGCTCCTATCTCGATACGTGAAATCCGTCAGCAGTACCTTGAACTTGAAGTAGCTTTCCCATCTGGCGTTTAACGCATAGGCCCCCAAATCCAGACCGTACCCGATCCCCGTTAAAAGCAAAACCACAAGGATGGCGCGCTTCAAGGAACGTCCCCAGAAAGTCGACCGCAAACAAAAATATAGGTATGGAAAGCACACGAGCGCGGAAAAAAAGAACGCCGTCGGGCGAGACAAAAACGAGGCGATCAGGCATAGCGAACCAAGAAAGAGCCTAACACGGTCCCCTTTTTCAGGGCGATCCTGGTCCGAAGGGGCCAAGATCAAGATTAAGACACCACCCAGGAATGCCACCACGGAAGTCGCGGTGAAATTCAGCTGAAGGGCCATGGCCATTCCCGCATAACCATAGACGCACGCGAAAAGGAGGATCTTGGTTTTGGACGGATCCCGCCGGAGCACGCGCAGGATTCGGCGCGTTGCTGCTTGGCTAC
>CAZSKE010000123.1:5752-6769 GCA_964607325.1 uncultured bacterium
AAAGAACCGACCATTCGGCCAGGAATAAGACACCCAAATGGAACAAACCATACCACGGAACGCCCGGAACCATCCCATACGCCGATTTCAACAATTGGCCGAGCAGGATGTGGCTGTAACAAAGATGCGCTTCCGGCGACAAGGCGAATCCGACGCCCTGCACGATCATGCGCATGCCTGCGTCGTCGTTGGTCATGAAATGGGGACGGAAAAATGAAAACGTCAGAGCCGTCAAAACGGCCTGGACAGCCAAAGCCGTCAAGAGGGGCCTGCGGCGGATGAAACCCGGCCGTTCCTTTCCAGTTTCCAGCGGGGTCACTGGCCGCGACTCGTCAAAGGCCGCATGTCGCCCGTCACTCGCGTCGGGAGGCGGAAGGCGCCTCCCCCGCGTTTCGACCGGTGGGTTCGAAAATCCAGTTGCTCGCGAAATCCCAGGCTTGCCGGACGTTGATCCACAACTCCTTGGCCCCGTGGATCTTCCGGAGACGCTTCCAAAGATAAGCGGGCCTTAAATAGAAAGACCGGTAAGCTCGCGATCGAGCTTTCCTCAATTCGGCCAGGGAAAGCGTCGGGAGGCTCATAATGGGTTGGTTCAACTCGTACCGGGAATAATCCTTGGTGGTGATCCAGCCCTCCCGGTCCGCCCACGCCTCGAGCTCGGTCTTGGGGAATGGGATGGCGCAGTAGAATTGGGCGTAATCCGGGTCCAACTCCTTCACGTACTCGATGGTGCGACGGATGGTTTCAGGCGTGTCCCCCGGAAGGCCCAGGATGATGTGGGCCAGCACCTCGATACCGGCTTCCTGGGTGAGACGGACCGCGCGACGGGCTTGCTCGGTTCCGGCCCCCTTTTTCATGCCGAGTAGAATCTCGTCCACGCCCGACTCGATGCCGTAGGAAACACCCACGCAACCCGAGGATTTCATCTCGCGAAGGACCTCGGCGTCGACATGATCCACACGGCTGTTCGTCATCCACTTGACGCGATTTTCCAGGCCGCGCCGCTTGATCTCCTCG
>CAZSKE010000124.1:0-6705 GCA_964607325.1 uncultured bacterium
ACCGTGACGCGCACGAACACCTCGACGATCACCCACACGCCGATCACCTGCGGTGATACACCCAAGCTCGACCTGAGGATCCGGCAGGTGGATTGCGGGGCCTCGCAGTCCTACTGGCGCTTCCACGTCCTGAACCACGGGACTGAGCCTGTGGCGGTATCCGACCTGGAAGTGCGGTTGTGGGTCCATGAAACGGGCGCGTCCCTCTCGGCAAGCTCCTGGACGGGCGGCTGGGTCGAGGCGGGCGACGGTTCAGGCGCTTTCGAGGCCGTTCTGCCCTCGGCTTCGGCGAAGGCCGTCATCCCGGCCTGCTCGGAAACCGGCAACCGGAACGCCAATTTGGTCGTGTCGGTCCACGGGGCCGGGGAAGGGACTATTCCCACGGGTGGGCGTTGGCGCGACGTGTTGTTCAGCCTCCAGCGCTCGAGCGGGGTGCTTTCCGCCGCGAACGACTACAGCCGGTTCCCTGAGGGGCAGGAGGGCGGGTGTACGGATACGGTCTGGCCGGACGCCTATGTGGATGATTCCCATTACGCGCTCTACTATCGCGGCGCGCTGGTGTACGAATGGACATCACCCGACGCGGTGGACTTCAAAACCGGGCTTGAGCCGTCCTGCTACACCACCTGCCCGCGTCCCACGGCAACGAACACGCCGATATTCACGGATACCCTGAGCCCGACCGAAACGTTGACGTTCACGGACACCTACACGCCGTCCAATACCTACACGTTCACCAATACACGGACCGACACGCTCACCCCCACCGGCACGCGGACGCCTACCGACACCTTTACGCCCACCTGGACCCGGTCGTGGACCCTTACCCGGACGAATACGCTGACTCCCACCGATACCCGTACGCCCAAGAACACCCGAACGTTCACGAAAACACGCACATGGACCCCGACGCCGACCGAAACCTTGACTCCGACGGATACTCGGACGTTTACCTGGACCAATACCCCGACGATGACCCGAACCTGGTCCCTGACGTTCACGCACACTCCTACGCCCACCCCGACATCCACGCGCACGCCCATGACCTGTTGTTACGAGCAGGTGGGGGAATGGGGCGGGGCCGGTTCGGCGCCCGGCTTGTTCAACGGCTCGCGCGGGATCGCCGTGGATACCCTCGGCAATGTATACGTGGCCGACAGCAACAACAGCCGCATCCAGAAGTTCGGGCCGGGCGGCAATTTCCTCCGCGAATGGGGTTCGTTGGGCTCGGGGCCGGGCCAGTTCTATTCCCCCTGGGCGGTGGCCGTGGACGGCCAGAACAACGTGTATGTTGGGGATTATGGGTCCCACCGCATCCAAAAATTCAACTCCAACGGCGTGTACATCCGCGAGTGGGGCTCCTCGGGGACGGGGGACGGCCAGTTCAACGGTCCGAGGCCGAAGGTCGACCGCGCGCGAGGGATCGTTTATGTCGCCGATGTCTACAACAACCGGATCCAGGCCTTCAACCTCCAGGGTGGACATCTGCGGACCTGGGGCGTGTCGGGGACAGGCGAAGGTGAACTAACCCGGCCTTTCAACCTTGACGTGGATTCCGCAGGCGATGTTTACGTGGCTGAAGAGGCGGGGCACCGCATACAGAAATTCACCGGCAATGGTAGCTTCATCAAAGGGTGGATTGTGCCGCTCAATGGGCCCTTTTCGGTTGCAGTAGATTCGGCGGATCGGGTGTTGGTGGGCAACGCAACGGGGAATGTCTACGATGCGGAAGGCGTCGTCTTGTGCAGTTTTAATACGAAAAAGCAGTTTGAAGATACTTCCGGTTCCTGGATATTCGATATGCAGGCCGGCGGCTCGGGTGTGTTGTACGCGGTCTACGAAACCAATTGGGTTCGAAAATACTCCCTGTGCGGGATCCTGCCGACATGGACGGAGACCCACACCCCGACCTACACGTTCACATCCGGGATGACGGAGCACGTTGATCCCACCGACACCTGGACGTTGACCCACACCCCGACACCCACGGTAACGTACACTCCTGTGCCCACTTCTTACTTCACCCCCCTTCCCACGAAAGTCTGCTGCTACCAGCCGGGCACGCCTTGGGCCGCGGTCAATCCCCGGGGCCTGGCGGTGCGAAACGACGGGTACGTCTACGTCGCGGGCGGAAGCGACGGTGTCGTCCGGTTGTATTTACCCTCGGGCGCCGCTTCGGGCGATGTCGGATCGTACGGCACGGGCGAGGGGCAGTTCCTGGCCCCCTGGTCCGTCGACCTGGACGCCGACGGCAACCTGTATATCTGCGACGTGGGCCGCGACATGGTCGTCAAGTACACCTCCGGGCACGTGTTCGTGCGTGAATGGGGACAGGGCGGGACGACAACGCCGTTCTTGGATCCGCGGCTCGGCTTGGATCGCGTCAACAACCTCGTATATGTGACGGATTTCGGCAGGGGGGTGGTGGAGAAATTCGACCTGTCGGGCAACCCTGTCGCGCCCTATTCGTGGGACGGGACCGGCGGCATGGGACATTTCAACTCGCCGATCGACGTGGCGACGGACGGCGCGGGCAATGTGTACGTTTCCGACAACTACAACGGGCGGATACAGGTCTTCGGGGCCGACGGCGGGTTCCTGCGGTGGTGGGGCGTGGCGGACCTTCCCGGCGTGACGGGGATGTATATCAAGGGCGATCGGGTTTATGCCGCCTCGCAGAACGGCGGCAAGGTGCAGGTGTACGACCTTTACGGCAACCCGCTGTGCAGTTTCGGGGAAGGCCTGTTGAACGGGCCGATGGAAGTGTCCATGTCCGATACGGGTGCCATCATGGTGGCCGACACGAACAACGACCGGGTCTATCCCTTCACGGCCTGCGACACGACCCCGGTCCCCACGACGCCCCCGCATTCCACTTACACGCACACCCCGGTCCCGTCTTCCACCTGGACCGTCACGCCCACCGCCACCCTCACGCCGGAACCGACGAAACACGTCTACCCGACCGACACCTACACGCTGACGCCCATCCTGATCGACACTGAGACCTACACGTTCACTCCGGTGAGTACGGATACCTCGCCCACGGACACCTACACGATGACGCATGAGTGGACGTACACCTACACCCTCACGCCGACCCCCACCAATTCGGCGACCGATACGCCCGTGCCGACCCTCTGCTATGAGAAAGTTGGAACCACGGAGCTTTCCTTCAACAATTCCGGGGGCGGAATGACTTTTGACTCCGCAGGAAACCTCTACGTGGCTGAATACAAAGCACACCGCATTCTCAAAATAGCCCCCAATGGCACGGTTTTGTGGATGAAAGGGAAAAGCATTGACGTGACGGACCCAAATTTGAGAAACACTTTATTTGGGTCGGGGGATGGTGAATTCAATTTTCCCTCGGACATTGCGGTAAACAGCGTCGGAGAGGTATATGTCGTCGACCGATTCAACAACAGAGTCCAGAAGTTCGATTCGTCGGGTGGCTACCTGACCCAATGGGGCTCAACGGGAACAGAGGATGGTATGTTCTCGAGCCCTGTCGGTGTTGCCGTGGATCTGGCAGGTAGTGTTTACATTACTGACGACTCTCGGATACAAAAATTCGGACCCGATGGCGGTTCTCCGCTATGGGTGAAAAACACTTTGGGTACTTATACACTTGGTTTCACTCGCGGAATTGCCGCGGATACTGATGGCACTTTGCTTGTAATGAGCGTTGGCGGCGGAGGAACTAATTATATATATCGCTTCGATCCGGACGGTGGTTACGTCAACCGCTGGGGCGGGTACAACCCGGATTGGACGCCGGTCTTCAGCTTCCTGTTACCGAATTACGGCGGCCTCGATGTGGATGCCATGGGTAAAGTGTTTGTGTCCGACACTGGATTCAGAAAAGTTAATATATTTGATCGGGACGGCAGTCAGTTGGGTAGTTTTAACGGCTATTATGCCGCCATTGCGGTGGCCCCGGATGGCCGTGTGTTTGTTACACTGAGCGGCTCCAGCGCGGATAGTGGGCCGGGGACTCCCTATCCGGCTGATATTTTTGCCCTTTGTGGCTGGACACCCATTCCGACTCCGACCTCGATGCAAACCAACACCTTTACTCCGGTGCCCACGTACACCTACACCCTCACGCCGACCCCCACCAATTCGGCGACCGATACGCCCGTGCCGACCCTCTGCTACCACCAAGTCGGGACTACCGGATTGTCCTTTATCAATGGCATGGGCGGCATGACCTTTGATGCGATGGGGAACCTCTATGTGGCGGAGAGCGGGGGCAATAGGGTCCGGAAGATCTCGCCGGAGGGGACGATACTATGGGAGATCGGCAAGGACCTTGCGGTGACCAATCCGTACCTCAGGTATACGGATTGCCGGGGAAACGGGAACGGCGAATTCTGGCAACCGACGGAAATGGCGGTCAATGCGGCGGGAGAGGTCTATGTCGTCGACAGCCTCAACAACCGAATCCAGAAGTTTGATTCGTCGGGCGGTTACCTGACCCAATGGGGTGGCTTGGGCACCACGGACGGATTGTTCAACACTCCCATCGGAATTACGGTGGATCAGGCCGGGGATGTTTACGTCACCGATTCCCTCAACCACCGCATACAGAAATTCGGGCCCGATGGCGGGGTACCACTGTGGGTTAAGGGCACGCTGGGCGGATATGCTTTGGACCTTGTTTACGGGATCGCCGCCGACACCGATGGGACACTTTTCGTGGTCAACGGGGGGGGCGCCCCCGACAAATACGTTTATAGGATCGACGCGTCCGGCAATCTGATCAATCGGTGGGGCGGATACAATCCCGATTGGACCCAGGTCTTCAATTTCGGCAATTCAACGCCCTGGGGCATAGACGTGGATGGGACCGGGCGTGTGTTCGTGACTGATTCGGGCGATTCGAAGGTCAAGATATTCGACCGCAACGGGGCCAAGCTTGGGGAATTCCCAATAACGTTTAATCTCACTGTTCAGCGCGCCATTGCCGTGGCCCCCGATGGACGGGTCTTCGTTTCGACGGGTTGCAGCGGTCAATCGGGCGGGCCGTGCATCATTGAGAACCCGGCTTTCATTTTCGATTCGTGCGATGTTTCAACATACACCCCGACGCCGATCCCGACGAAAACGGGTACGATGACCTTCACTCCCACTTCGTGCTGGACCTGGTCTCCGACGCCTTCATGGACCGACACCCCCACGCCGAGCTGGACCTATACGCCGGTTCCGACGGACACGCGGACCGACACACCTACTCCGTCGCCGACGGGGACGTTCACGCATACTCCGTCCTCTACCTGGACCTGGACGCCCACGCCGTCTTCCACGCTGACGTTCACGGCCACTTTCACGCGCACCTTCACCCGTACGTTCACGCCGACCCCCACGTTTACGCGCACATTCACGCGTACTTTCACCCGTACGTTCACACGGACGTTTACGCCCACCCCCACCTACACGCGCACCTTCACCCGGACCTTCACGGCCACGCCGACCCTGACTCGCACCTTCACGTCGAGTCCGACGTCCACCCCCGTATGCGGACAGCCGTCCCAGACCGGGCCGCGGCTCGACCTCCAGGTGCGGTGCTTCCAGCAGGACAGCCAACAGCAACGCCTCAGCCTGCGCATCACGAACTGGGGTTCCAGCCCGGTCCAGGTCGGGCCCCTCTGCGTCAGGGCCTGGTTGTACGAGAGCCAACCCGCCAACATGGCCCAGTGGGTCCAGATGGGCCAAGTCTGCGGTGCCGGGGGCTGGCCCTGCAACAACGTCGTCCTTGCGGGCGAGGCGACAGCCGTCAACTTCATCAGCCCGGTGTGCTTCATCACCCCCGACCGGCAGGCCAACCAGTACGTCCAGTGGTGCTTCGGATCCACGACCCAGACGATCCCGGGCGGCGGGGGATACTGGCAGAACCTGGACGTCGTTTTTGGCCGCAGTAATCCCCACATGGACGACCCCGACGGGGACGGTAACTACTGGGAGGACGACTTCAGCCGCTCCGTGGTGGGAGGCATCTACGGGGATGATCCCCATTACACCCTGCACTACAACGGGGATTGGGTGCAGGAATGGAAGGGCCTGTCGGCGCAGGACCCGAACTCGGGCCGTCCGCCCGCCTGCCCGCAGGCTTGCCCGTAAAGGAGGGGGAAGCTCATTGGCGGAATCGGCTTACAAGGGGCTCAGCCCCTGTATACCCCGAGGCGGAGTTTAACTCGATTTGTGCATGTTCTTCCCTCGCCCCGCCGGGGGAGAGGGGCTGGGTGAGGGGGATGTCGCGCGGCTTGCCGCGCGGGAATCTATTGTCCGACGGAAGTGTCCTGGAACGTTGTTCGGCTTCTGTTGAGGGCCATTGTCCGGCGGTCTTCGGACACGGAAACGGTTTGTGAGAGGGCGAAGATGTTGAACCGAACGATTGAATCAACCGCGAAACGAACCATGCCGCTTGCATCGGCGACGGTCCTGTTTTTGCTTTTACTCAACTGTCAACTGCTCAATTGCTCCGTCGCTCTCGGAGCGACCGTGGAGGGCGCTCCGTTGCTCGACTTGTCCGTCCGCAGGGTCCAGTGCTCCGAGGGCCGCGAGGGCTTCCGCTTCCAGGTGCGCCACCTGGGCGGGCCGGCCGTTCCGTTGTCCGACCTTTCGATCAAGTTCTGGGCCTACGATCCGGGGCGCCTCAAGGCCCGATTCTGGTCCGCGGGTTCCGTGGGTCCGGTGGAGGGC
>CAZSKE010000125.1:0-6675 GCA_964607325.1 uncultured bacterium
ATGGTGGCGCATCCCAGTAAAAAAGGGCGGTGGCCAACCTCCGAGAGGCTTGCGGGGTGTTGTCTGAAAACCTCTTTTTAATGGGTTTTTCCCCATGTCCTTGTGGTGGGGAAGTGTCTGTGCTATAAATTCCCGGCTTTAAGCCCCCTCGGGGGCCATTTCGCACGCGTGAGTCGCACGCCCTTTCCTGCCTGAAAAGGCCCAAGGGCTCCCCTCCCGGGGAAGGCTTCACGCGGAGGCAATTAAAAAGGAGCTTGTCCCATGATGGCTGTTTCCATGAAGCAATTACTCGAGGCTGGCGTCCATTTCGGTCACCAGACCCGCCGTTGGAATCCCAAGATGGCCCCCTTCATTTTCGGGGAACGCAACGGGATCCATATCATTGACCTCCAGAAGACCGTCAAGAAACTCAAGGAAGCCTACCAGTACGTCAAGGAACTCTCCGCCGCCGGCGAAATCATGGTGTTCGTGGGCACCAAGAAGCAGGCCCAGGATTCCATCCGCGAGGAGGCCGAGCGTTGCGGGATGCCTTTCGTCAACCATCGCTGGCTTGGGGGACTTTTGACGAACTTCAACACCGTCAAGAAGTCCATCGCCTATCTCAAGGAACTGGAGCGCATGAGCGAGGAAGAGTTGCAAAAGCGCTCTAAAAAGGAACAGGCCCAGATCGCCAAGCGGCGCGCCAAACTCGAGAGGTCACTGGGCGGCATCAAGAATCTTGGAAAGCTTCCCGCGGCCATCTTCGTGGTGGACACGAAGAAGGAGAATATCGCGGTCATGGAAGCCCGGAAACTGGGCGTGGCCGTGGTGGCCGTGGTCGATACCAACTGCAATCCCGATTTGATCGACGTGGTGGTGCCGGGCAACGACGACGCCATTCGCGCGGTGAAACTGGTGACCTCGGTGATGGCCAACGCCATTTTGGAGGGCAAAGCCCCCGAGCTGGAGGGTCGCGAAGTTTCCGAAACCGCCGCTCCCGCGGTGGTGACTGGGGACCAAATCGAGGAGTTGGCGACGCCCGAGGGCGCGGCGGCTCCGGTCGCCGAAACGACGGAAGCGGTCGAGGAGGCCAAAATCGAGGCGGATTTGCTGGCGCCCGACACGGCCCATTTGGCCGGAGACGCCACGACCGTGGCCAAGATCGCCGACGAACTGGCCGACGAGAAGGTCGAACGGATACGCACCAAGCGGACCCGCGACGACTACTCCAAGAAATAAACCGGCACTTACCCGCCGTTCCGGGAGGACGGGAGACCTGGCGTCGCCTCGGCGCGACACCGAAAAACTACCTGTTTCCCACGACCGAATTTTCGGAGGATGTTTTAAATGGAGATCACCGCAGCTGTTGTGAAGCAACTACGCGAAAAGTCGGGCGCGGGCATGATGGAATGCAAAAAGGCGCTGACCGAGACCCAGGGCGACTTCGAGAAAGCCATGACATGGCTTCGGGAGCATGGCGCCGCGCAGGCGGCCAAAAGGGCGGGTCGGCCGGCCGGCCAGGGCATCATCGGGACCTATATCCACGGCGGCAAGCTGGGAGTCATGGTGGAACTCAATTGCGAAACCGACTTCGTGGCCAAGACCGAGGATTTTCAGCACCTCGCCAAGGAATTGGCCATGCAAGTGGCGGGTGCGAGTCCCCGTTGGGTTGTTCGCGAGGAGATTCCCGTCGAGGAAATCGAGAAGGAAAAGGCGATCTACCTGAACGAGATCAAGCAATCGGGCAAACCCGAGGCGGTGTGGGGCAAGATTCTGGACGGGAAGGTCGAGAACTTCTACAAGCAGGTCTGCCTGATGGATCAACCCTCCATCCGGGAGCCCAAGAAGGCCGTCAAACAGATGGTGACCGAGGTGGCCGCCAAGCTGGGTGAGAACGTCGTGGTCAAACGGTTCGTCAAGCTCCAGGTCGGCGGGGAATAGCCGATCGCCCACGGGGCGATCGGAGGAGCCGGCGAGCCGTGGAACCCCTGGGCGGTGAGCCGGAACCGAGAACCCGCCGTCCGCGGTTCGACGCTTCGGACGGGCCCCACAAATGTGTCCAATCCGGGCGCTCGGTTCGGCCTCCGAATATCTTCCTCTTACGGGTTTTTGGGATTACAATCAGGCATTCCCTTCCCGGCCGTTCCCGTCCTTTTGGGACAGGGTGGGCCCACTCATTGAAGGAATCCCATGCCCCGATCCGTCTCGAAATCCCGCCCGATCTATAAACGAATCCTTCTCAAAGTCTCCGGTGAGGCCCTGGCTGGCGCCAGTCGTTTCGGCATCGACGGCCGGGTGGTGGAGTCCATCGCCGTCCAAGTGGCTGAAATCCACCGGATGGGCGTTCAAACCGGCCTCGTGATCGGGGGCGGCAATATCCATCGGGGCGCGGATGGGGCGCGGATGGGCATGGACCGGGTGTCCAGCGACCATATGGGCATGTTGGCCACCGTGATCAACGCCTTGGCGCTCCAGAACGCCTTGGAAAAAGCCGGAGTGCGCACGCGTGTGCAAAGCGCCATCGAGATGTCCAAACTGGCCGAGCCCTTCATCCGGCGACGGGCCATTCGCCATCTTGAAAAAGGAAGATTGGTGATTTTCGCCGGAGGCACCGGGAACCCCTATTTCACCACGGATACCGCGGCCGCCCTCCGCGCGGTCGAGATCCACGCCGACGCGATCTTGAAGGCCACCAACGTCGACGGGGTTTATTCGGAAGACCCCAAGAAAAACCCGAAAGCCGTCAAGTACCGCCATCTTCGTTACTTGGACGCCATCCAACGTCAACTGAAGGTCATGGACACCACGGCTTTTTCCCTTTGCATGGAAAACAAACTGCCGATCGTCGTGTTCGCTCTCCACGGATCCCACCATATCCGCCGGGTGGTATGCGGGGAGCCGTTGGGAACTTTAGTGAACTGAGCCACGTTTCGAGAGTCTTCGTGCCCTGGGTTGATCGAAGGGCCGACCGCCGTCTTTCAAGAGGAGCGACATGACCGACGTATCCAGCGTTCTGTCGGACACCGAAAATCGCATGAAAAAGGCCGTGGAGGCCCTCAAACGGGAGTTTGGAACCGTGCGTACCGGCCGGGCCTCCACCACGTTGCTTGAAACGATCAAGGTGGAATATTACGGATCGGTCCTTCCGATCCACCAAGTGGCCAACCTTTCCACCCCGGACGCCCGAACCCTGGAGATCAAGCCCTGGGATGCCAAGGCCCTGACCGAGATCGAGAAAGCCATCTTGAAAAGCGATTTGGGTGTCACGCCCAACAACGACGGCAAGCTGATCCGTATTTGCCTTCCCCCCCCGACCGAGGAGAGGCGCAAGGAACTGGTCAAGCTGATCAAGAAATACGCTGAGGATGGCCGCGTGGCTTTGCGCGGCATCCGCCAGGAAGAGAATAAGGCCCTGGACCTCGTGAAGAAGGAAGCGAAAATTTCCGAGGACGAGTTCAAGAAGGCCCACGAGAGCGTTCAAAAACTGACGGACCGCTTCAGTCTGGAGATAGGTCAACTCGCGGAGCACAAAGAGAAGGAAATCCTCGAAATATAACCGACCGCCCGCGCCCGTCGACGGGATCCCGAGACGCCAACGCGTTTTATTATTCAGGAGTGCGGAAAAAGATCTTCGGGTGTCTTTGTGACCGGTGGGAAGCTGAAAAAGTCCCCTGCCCTTCGACCCGTCGATAAACGCTGGGCCATGGTTGGATCGACGGGTCGCGTCTTACTCACGAATCGCCCTGCGGGCCCTCAGGTGTTCGTCACGACGCGCTGGAACCCGTGTTGGCCCGAGGATAAGACGCGAAAACAGTTTTACAGCACTTGGCGTGGCGGTGAATGTTTGTTTGAATCCATTTGATGGCCTTGGACCGATGACCCATCCATCCGTTTTTTTGAAACGCTATCGGCTCCGACCGGAACTGCCGCGGCATGTGGCCGTCATCATGGACGGAAACGGTCGCTGGGCGGCCAAGCGGGCCCTGCCCAGGATCGCCGGCCATCGGGCGGGTGCCGAAAGCGTGCGGTCCGCCGTGAGGTTCTGCGGCCGGCTGGGGATCGAGGCGTTGACGTTGTACGCCTTTTCCACGGAGAACTGGAAACGCCCCAAGGTCGAGATCTCGCTCTTGATGCAACTCCTTAAAAGATACCTTCGTGGGGAAGTGGAAGAGCTCCGTCGAAACAACGTCCAGCTGAGCGCCATCGGCCGATTGGGTGACCTCCCCGCTGATTGTCGTCGAGAACTGGAAAAAGCCCAACGCGCCCTGTCATCCTGCTCGGGCTTGAAGCTGGTGTTGGCCTTGTCCTATAGCGGCCGGGCGGATCTCGTGGACGCCGCGCGGAAGATGGTCGTTGACGTCAAGCGCGGCCTCCTTCCGGCGGGCCAAGTGGATGAAAAGGCCATCGCCTCGAGGCTCTCCACCGCGGGACTTCCGGAAGTGGACCTCATGATACGCACCTCGGGTGAGATGCGCCTGTCGAACTTCCTTTTATGGGAATTGGCTTACGCCGAGATTTACACGACCAAGACGTTATGGCCTGATTTCCGCGAAAAGGACTTCGCCGCGGCCTTGCGGGATTTCCAGAAACGCGACCGACGGTTCGGAGGCCTCGTGAACGCGCGAGGGGCTGTGACGCCATGAGCCCGCTCCTGAAACGGGTCGCCGCCGCCCTCCTGGCGATTCCGATTCTTCTTTGGATCACATTCAAGGCGCCGATCTGGCTTTTTGATTTGACGGTGGTGGCGGCCCTGTTAACGGCGCTGGCCGAGGTTTACCGCATGGCCGCGGGACGGTTGGCGTCGCCCTTGGCGACCGCCGGGTTTGTCTCCCTGGCTTTGTTGGCGGCTTCCGTGGCGTCCGAGCCTTATGGGTTCGGGTTCCGAGAGGCGTCGGTGCTCTCCCTGTTGATCCTCACGGTGGGATATCTGGTCTCGGGACGGACGTTGGCTCCCGCGGCCGCCTCCATCAGCGTGACGGCGTTCGGCGCCTTCTATTTAGGCGTGTTCGGGTCCTTCTTCCTTCTGCTTCGGCGGTTGGACGAGGGGTCCTCGGCCCTCTTGATTCTTTACGCGGCGACCTGGGCCTACGACACCGGCGGGTATTTCGCGGGCAAACGCTTTGGAAAGCGTCGCATGACTCCGCAAGTCTCGCCGAACAAGACCTGGGAAGGCCTGTGCGGGGGAATCGTGTTGTGTCTTTTGGTCCTGGCGGCGGCGCCGCTTTTCGCGCCGGCCTGGGGCGCTCGTTTATCCCTACCGAGCCGGTTGGGCCTGGGTTTGCTGTTGGCGGTGGGCTCCCAGGTGGGGGATCTGGTGGAATCCCTTTTGAAAAGAAGCTTGAACGCCAAGGATTCGGGCGTTTTCCTGCCGGGCCACGGAGGCATGTTCGACCGGATCGACAGCCTTCTCTTTAACGCGCCGCTTTTGTATTACGCCCTGGAATTCCTGACGGACTCCAGGCCATTCGGAGGATGAGAGGACTATGCCCCCCAGCGACCTGATCAAGAAACTACACGGATCTTTTCTTCGCCAATTCGGCGACGGGGGGCGGAAGATCATTTTCATGGCCGCTCCCAGCCGAGTCACTCTTTTGGGAGGCGAGTATTCCGAGGCCGTGGATGGACTGACGCTTTCGACCGCGGGTCCTTTCTGGGTGGCGGTCGCGGCTCAACGGCGCTCGGATCGGCAAGCGGTCATTTATTCCAGCAATTACGACGAACGACTCACGTTCAACATGGGAAGCCTCAAATTTGACCGAGGGGATGGCTGGGGCAACTATCCCAAAGGCGTCGCGTACTTCTACGAGCGTACCGGGCGGAAAATAGAGGGCCTTTCGTTGGCGATCTCCGGGGACGTGCCTGAATCCTGCGGCCTGGGCGCGTCGGCGGCCCTATGCGTGGCGACGGGGATGGCGCTCAACATCCTGGGAACCCAGCCCCTCGACGATCCCACCCTGGTCAAGCTTTGCCACCGTGTTGAGGATCAGTTCATGGGATCGCACGGGGATTACGGTTCGGCCTTCACCAGTCGGTTCGGGAAAGACCACCATTTCGTCCTGTTCGACCCGCGCACGTTCAAACCCGAATATCTGCCTTTTGACCCGGACTCCTACAAGCTGGTGGTGGTGGAGACCGGTGTCAGGCGGAAGGAGGCGATTGAGGAATTCCAAAAGCGGATCGCGATCTTCCAACAGCTCCTGACCGAGATTCGGAAACATATTCCCAAGATCGTGTCCCTCCGTGACGTGACCCTGGAAGCTTATGAGCCGGCCCGGAGGGGCCTGGACATCCTTCTTCGGAAAAGATTGGATCACCTGGTTTATGAGAACGGGCGCGCGAGGCGGGCGAAAGACCTTCTTGTGAAAGGGGATGTCGCCGGGTTCGGGGCGCTTCTTTCCGAATCCCACGAATCCCTGGTGGATAAGCTCAAGATTTCCTGCCCCGAGATGGATCTGCTTTATGAGCTCGCGTCGCGGCAACCGGGTTTTCAGGGGGGGAGGATGGCTGGCATCGGCTTTGGAGGCCATCTGGTCTGTCTGGTCAAGGCGTCCGAGGTGGAAAACTTCTCGGAACGCCTGAAACACGATTTCAACGCCCAAGCGAAAATTCAGCTCAAGATGTTCACGGCGGGCGCCGGGGAAGGGGCTCAGCAAACAGAAAGCCCTGTAACCCCCGAGGCCTTCACTTAAGGGTTCG
>CAZSKE010000126.1:0-6673 GCA_964607325.1 uncultured bacterium
CTACATGATGTACGGAAACATCATGATGCATCTGGGCCAATGGGAAGCGGCCGTGGCCGCCTTCACCCGGTGCCTTGAACTGAGGCCGGATTCCCCGGAGGCCCTCAATAACCGGAACGCCTCGAACCGGCTGAAAAGTTTCCCGCCCCCTCCTGAGATTGTGTCGTTGAAACAACCGGCCGATTACGACGCCCTGGGGAGGAAGTACGAGGAGGACGGTCAGGCCTTCCTGGCGGGCTTCGCCTACGAGACGGCGCGCGAAATAAGAAAGAACCCCATCCAGTCCCACTGACAGGCGCCAACCCCGGCCATAAAAAAAAGGCCCCGGAAATTCCGAGGCCTTTCGCTCAAGGGGTCCGCCGAAGGTTTGTCAGGGCTTCTTCAGAAGCAGGAACACGGCGGCCGCCACCAGGAGGATGGCCAGAATCCACCAGCCGTAGGTCTTGAAAAAGCCCTCCTCGGCTTCCTGCACATCCACCCAACGTTCCAACACGGGATACGCGCGCTTTTGCTCCGAGCCGTTGAGGAGAAGGCGCAGGGTGGCCGTCAAGGCCAGCGAATGTTTCCCCAGCTTGTCGGGAACCGCGTTCCAGGCCCAACTCGTGAAATTCTGGTCGCCGACCGGCTGTTCCTCGGGACTGGCCGCGAGCATCGTGAAGCCTTCCCCGGTCAACTGCAATCCCACAAAACTTTTCGCTTGGATTTCGGTGAACTTCCCCGTCGCCACCATCGCCGCGGTGAGCTTCGGGATGAAATCTTTCGCGATCCGGGCCTCGAAGCGGACGGGAACGCCGACGCGGAGGGCCGGCGGGGGATCGAACGTCACCAAGCCTTCGGGAAGGGAGGTCAAGACATCCTGGAGGATCTTGGTTTGGTCCTCCGATAATTCTCGAGACGCCTTCACGGCCACCCTCGCCTGGCGCCTGGGAGGCGTGGGGCTGGTGACGCTTTCCTCCTCCAGAACGGAGCCGCTCGCGCTTTCAATGCGTTTGCTGGCGCAACCTCCGAGGACAAGCGTTCCGGCAAGAGCTAAAACAGCCAGGGGCCATACGAAGCGATGGGTCTTCATGATCTCTCCGCGGAAGGTAATTCGTCGGCTTGATTGTAGCAATCCGGCTCGCGATCGGGGGGCCTTTTTGGGGCCGCCACCAGGGATGGGGTGGGGCGAAAAAAGGCTTTCAGACCCACCCACCCGCCTCATCCCGTCCTTGAACCACTCCGTTCACCAAGTTCACAAGGAAATTCCCGCGTGTTTTGAACCATGAGCTTCGTGGTTCAAACGATTCTCATGGCGGATCCGGATCAGGACAGGCGTTTCTTGAGTAGATCGATAAAGGGGATCGGGGTGGGGTCCACGCCCTTCAAGTAAGCCAGGTACACGCTGACGAAATCCCCCAACAACACCAGGGAAAGAACGCGGGCCAGGGAACTCCCCCCGTGAGCGCGAGCTTCCCGCACCCCCGCCGCGCGACCGGTCAACAGTTCCCGCATGAGGTCGAAACGGCGTTTCACTTGTGGATGGTCGGATTCGTCCCGGAGACACACCACCGCCAGACGGCGGGTTTCCGTCGTGGCCGCGGAATAAGCCAGGATCTCATTGTGGTTCATTTCAGGAACCACCGCGGAAAGGGCGGCTTCCTTGGCGTTCTCGTTGATCTGGCAACGCCAGCGCGTCGCCACGGTTTCCAACAGGTCCGCCCCCGCGTACACGACGGGCAAACGCTTGTGAAGAAAGACCGCCAGACGTTTGGCGTCGTTACGGGAAGCCGCGTGGCCGGGGCCCCATTCCACCGTCAGGCGGTCCAACACCCCCACCGCCTCCCGGAAGTCGTGCGAGACATCGGGCAGTAACTTGAACGATTCCAACGCCGTCAAAAGGGTCCCGAAGGCCGTCCCAAAAGCCGCGCGCGGAGGCAAGCCGCCCGCGATCCGGCAAACAGGCACGCTCCGCGACTCGGCTTCCGTCACCAAGCGCCCGCCGGACGCGATCACCAACACCCTGGCCTTCCGCTTCAAGGCCTGTTGGAACGCCCCGAGGGTTTCCTCGGTGTTTCCAGAGTAGCTGGCGCAAACGACCAGGGTCTTGGGCCCGACACAGCCGGGCAGTTCGTAGAACCGGTTGACCGTCAAGGGGCGCGGGTTGGTTTTCCAGAACAGGGACTTCAGGATGTCCCCCGCGATGGCGGAACCGCCCAATCCCGTCACCACGATCTCGCTCACCCCGTCGACCTTCAGCTTGGGCGGGGCGGCCTTGACGACATCCCGCGCCAAGGTCAATTGCTGTGGCAGGAGCGTGACGAGCTTCATCATGCCTAAGGGATCCAGGCGGGCGGCGGCTTTTGGGTCATCTAGGAGGGAGGTGGTCATGCGTCTATCTTAGCAGGAGTGGACGTAAAAAACGTTTCGAACCGCGCCCGAAGAATGCGCGCCGCCCCGAAATAACCGCGGTTCCAAACGTTTTTCGGTCAGAAAAGTATATCGCGCAGTTCTTTGGGAATACGGTCCTTGAGGAGAGTCAGGATCTCCTGGGAGGTGTGCAATTTCAGCGCCTCAGCGGTGATTTCCTGCGCGAGGGCGTAAGGCATCATCCGGATGACCTTCTTCACCTCCGGAATGACGGAAGCCGACACGCTGAACTCATCCAGTCCGAGGCCTAAAAGCAGGGGCGCGAACTTGGGGTCCCCCGCCATCTCGCCGCACATGCCCGCCCATTTCTTGTGCTTGTGGCAGGCTTCGATGGTCTGGTGGATCAGCCGAAGGACGGCCGGATTCAGGGGATCGTACAGGTATGCCACGGCCTCGTTCACGCGGTCCACGGCCAACGTGTACTGGATGAGATCGTTGGTTCCGACGGAGAGAAAATCACACTCCGCGGCCAGAAAATCCGCCATCACCGCGGCCGAGGGAATTTCGATCATCGCGCCGATCTCGATGGCCGTGTTGAACTTGTGTTTTTCGCGTTTCAACTCCTCCATACACTCCGTCACGTACCGCTTGGCTTCCCGCAGCTCTTGCACCGAGGAGATCATGGGGAACATGATCCGCAAGGGGCCGAACGCGCTGGCCCGGAGAATGGCCCGAAGCTGTGTCTTGAACATCTCGGGCCGTTTGAGACAAAGCCGGATGGCTCGAAGTCCCAGGAAGGGATTCCGTTCCTCGTGCGCGGTCACTTGGTTGAGGAATTTGTCGCCTCCCAGGTCCAGCGTCCGCACGATGGCCGGGTGTTTGCCCATCTTGCGCGCCACATCACGATAGATCCCGAACTGCTCTTCCTCGTCCGGCAAAGACTCGCGGTCCAGAAAAAGGAATTCCGTCCTGAAAAGACCGATCCCGTGGGCGCCATGCGCCAGCAAGTCGTCCACTTCCTGGGGGATCTCGATATTGCCGGCCAGGACCACTTCCCGGCCGTCGGGGGTGCGGGCCGGCAAATGGCGCAAAGCCTCCAGGCTCCGGTAAAAAGCCTCGTAATTCTCCTTCTCCTTGCGGTATTGCTTGAGGGTGCGCGGATCGGGGTTGAGAATGACCCGCCCCTCGTTTCCATCCACGATGAGCACGTCACCGTCCTGCACTTGGCTCGTGAGATCGCCCATGCCCACCACGGCGGGAAGCCCGAGGGACCTAGCCACGATCGCCACATGGGACGTTCGCCCACCGATATCGGTCGCGAAGCCTTTGACCGTTTTAGGGTCGAGACCGACCGTGTCCGAGGGCGAAAGATCCGGGGCGACGAGCACGACCTCCCGGTCCAGTTCCTTGAGGGGGTCTTTCTCGCTACCGGTCAGGTTTTTCAAGACGCGGTGGCCGACATCCTCCACGTCCCCGCCGCGCTCGCGGAAATAGGGATCCTCCAGGCCGGAAAGAATGGCCCGGAACTTGCTCAATCCCTCGTTGAGCAGGAATTCAGCGTTCAAACGCCTTCCGACGATGGCTTCGGGAATCTCCTGGGCGAAGAGGGGGTCTTCCAATACAAGCTGGTGGGCCTGGAAGATGGCCGCGTGTTCCTCGCCCATCTCCTCCTTGACCTTGTGCTCGATCTCGATGATTTGGCGACGGGTTTTTTCCAACGAGGCCCGGTAGCGCAGGATTTCCGACGCCGCCTCCTCGGCGGAGAGCGTGCGCCGGGACGCGCTGACGCCCGTCCGGTGGTAGAGATACACCGGGCCGATGGCGATCCCACCCGAAGCGGGGATACCTTGTAGGATCTTCTCCGTCACGTCCATCTCCCGGATTTTATTGAACAGCCCAATCCGCCACCCACCCGATATTGCGCTCCAAGCGCTCCAAGAAACTCCAAATTTATACCATCAACGACCGGGCTGACCGCCGGCATCCTAACCCGGCGGCCCCATTCCTCATTCCGGATTCCACGCCACACATTTCCTTGACCCACCGCTATCGGCCCACCACCCTCCAGCGCCTTTACTCCTTTTCGCCGAACCGCTTCGCGATGAGACTCCGAATCGCCGCGATGGCCTCCTTGGCGTCTTCCCCCTCCGCCGTGACCTCCAAAGTGGTGCCTTGCGCGGCCGCCAGGGTCATCAAACCCATCAGGCTTTTGCCGTTGGCGTTCTGGATGCCTTGAACGATCATGATTTGGCTCTTGAACTTGTGGGCCACCTTCACCAGTTCGGCGGCGGCCCGCAAATGGAGCCCGAGGTTGTTCACGATCTCCATTTTTTCGGTCACTTTCATGGTCCTCTCCGATCAGGGCATGGCCAGGAACGTGAAAAACCCGTTCCCGGCGCCGGTCTCGCCGGACAGCTTGGGCCAATAAGCCAACATCAACGCGAACAGCACGACCGCGTAGAACACGCGACTGGGCCCGATCTTCTTTCGAAGCGCGAATGTGTAGATGGCAAGGATCGTGCCGAAAAAAACAATCTTCAAGGTGAAGACCGACATCTCGCCGGAGAAACCGATTTGGGGTCGATTGAGGAGCACCACCAGAACGCCCAGGGCCAACGCGGCCACTTGTTTGAAGCTCCGGGTGGCTTCCTGGAAACCGTAACGACGAAGGCTCAACACGACTTGGTCCCCCAGCCGCCACCCCTGCGCGAAAGCGAGGGTTCGAACCATCAGGTGGCCGGCGTTGAAAACCGCCAGGAACAAGAGCGGCACCACCAAGCTGTATCGACCCGATGGAAGCGCGCCGGAATACGCCAGCGTGACCGCGAGTATGACACAAAAAGGGCGATAGGTGGCCCAAAACAACGAATCTCCCATGGCGGCCACGGGGCCCATCATGCCGACCTTCAAGGCGTGGATTTCTTCCCCGCGCCGCTGGCGATCGGCTTCGGGGGACGAGGCCATTTCGGTTTCCATGCGCGCGACCGCGCCCAGGATGAAACAGGCCATGTAAGGCTGGGTGTTGAAATACTCGAAATGCCGCTGGAAACTCTTGGGCTGATCGGCTCGAAGGTAAACGCGACGCAGGATCGGGGCCAAGGCGAAGGCAAAACCGTAATTGAGTCCGCGTTCGAAGTTCCACGCCGATTGGATGAGAAACGACCTCAAAAAAACATGGAACAGGTCTCCCCGAGTGGGCGCGGACGCGAGGTCGCTCACGAGAATCCCCCTTCCTTACGGACCCGAAACAGCCCGAACAGGAATCCCGCGAAAAGGGCCGCCGGAAGCAGGTAAAGCGGGGGCACCTGAAGTGAAAAAATGAGGACGAACGAGCAACCGACGGAAATGATCAAGGCCGGGAGCAGGCGCGGATCCACGACCAGGTCGATCGCCGCGGCGCAACCCACCGCCATCAGAAACCAAGGCGCGTATCCCAATCCCAACGCCACCTCGGCGGGAAGACGCGGAAAAAGGCGAACCATCCCGTAGGCCGCCAACAGGGATCCGATCGCCACAAGAAAAGCCTTCAGGTAATGAACCAGCAGGATGAAGGCGTTCGCCCACTCGAAAACCCCCAAGTGCCCCCCTTCCACCCGCGTTTGGGTCCAGCGCACCACGCGCACATTCAGTTTTCGGATCAGGTTCTCGATCTCCGAGGAAAGAACGGCCAAAGGGATGACCGCGCAAAGTGAATAGGTTACGGCGGCCTCGATCGTCGTGCCGGCCCGGGTCAATTCCATCGCGGAGACGGTCGAGACCCCCGCGAGGAGGGTCAAATCGATGGGCAGGTGCGCTCCCACCGGGAGGTCGGAAATCCAGATGAGTTCGACCAAGGCTCCCACCGCCAACCCCAACCCCACGTCCCCCAACATCCAACCCACGAGGGGGCCCACCACGATCGGACGCGACACCATGAACTGGCCCACCGCCGTGGTGTCCAGGCTCAGCAATCCCATGACAAAAGCGAAAGAAAACACGTTGATCAAGGACGGATCCCTTCCAAACGAAGGACAAGCTTGCGTTCAACGGATTCCCCCGGACCGATCTCCAAGTCCCATCCCCACAGGAGGCACGAACCCTGGTACACGCGCTCAAAACCGCCCTCGGACTGCGAGACGGTTTCGATCGGATACCGCAGAAAAAGGGATGGACAATCGGATTCAAGGGCCACGCGCAAGCGAAGCCAGCCATCGGACATGCCGGCCCGTCGGACCCCCGATTCATCCCCCACGCTGATAAGGCGGGAATCGGCCAGGGACCTTCCCTCGACGAAATAGTTCCGATCGGGAGCGTCGCCGGCCAGGAGTGTCAGGTTCCACTCGGAAAG
>CAZSKE010000127.1:0-6595 GCA_964607325.1 uncultured bacterium
GAAGCCAGAAGGAGTTCGCGGTTGGGTTCGCTCATCCATAACCCGCCGCCCGTGGCGAGAACCTGTTCATCGTTCGAGACCAACTCTTTCAGGACCTCCCGTTCCAGGGCCCGGAAAGCGGCCTCGCCCCGCTCACGAAAATAGTCCGAGACGCTTCGACCCGCCCGTTCCTCCACAACGGCGTCCGTGTCCGTGAAGTTGAATCCCAAGCGGGCGGCCAGCGATATTCCGGTGGAGGTTTTTCCCGATCCCATGAAGCCGATCAGGATGACATTAGGGCGCACGGTCAGAACCTGGCGTGTTCGCGCCGAAGCGCCATGACCCGGGCGCGTATCTCGGCTAAATGATCGCCGCCTGTTTTTTCCAGCAGGGCGTCCGTCAGGACCCACGCGCATACCGCCTCGCCGATGACAGCGGCCGCGGGCAAGGCGCAAACATCCGACCTTTCATATCCGGCGCGCAACGTCTGTTTCGTGTCGATGTGAACTGATCGCAAAGGGGATTTGAGGGTCGCGATGGGTTTCATGGCCGCTCTCAAAACGACGGGTTCCCCGTTGGTCATGCCCCCCTCGACACCACCGGCGTGGTTGGTTCGATGGTGAAACCCCCGGCGTTTTGTCCAGAGAATCTCGTCATGAACACGGCTTCCCGGCATCACGGATTGGGCGAACGCCGCCCCGAATTCCACGCCCTTGACGGCTTGGATACTCATCAGGGCTCGCGCCAAGTTGGCGTCCAACTTCCGGTCCCAGTGGACATGACTGCCAAGCCCCGCGGGCAACCCGGACGCCACCACCTCGAACACGCCTCCCCAGGTATCCCCCCGGAGCGCCGCTCGATCGATGGCGGCCACCGCTCGGCGGGAAGCCGATTTGTCCAACATCCGCACCGGGGACAAGTCCGAACGCCGATTCAGGTCCGGGGGCAACGACAAGGGTGGGCGGGCCATCACCGGTCCCAGGCGAAGAACATGGCTTTGGACGGTGATGTCGAATTCCGCCAGCAGTTTCTTGGCCACGGCGCCCGCCGCCACGCGGAGCGCGGTCTCCCGCGCGCTCGCCCGTTCCAGGATGTCCCGCAGATCGCGATGGGCGTACTTGAGACCCCCCGCGAGATCGGCGTGGCCGGGCCGCGGACGCTTCAAGGGGTTACCCGTCAGGGCGATCGGATCGGGGCTCATCACCTTGGCCCAATGCTCATAATCCTTGTTGGGGATCCAAAGCGCGATGGGGCTTCCCAGCGTTTTCCCGCGCCGAACGCCCGAAAGGATTTCGGCGCGATCGGTCTCGATTTTCATGCGGCCGCCCCTGCCGTATCCGGCTTGGCGACGGATCAATTCGGCGTTGATGTCTTCGGAGGAAAGGGCCAGGTGGGAGGGAAAGCCTTCCAGGATAACCGTCAAACCTTTTCCGTGGGATTCACCCGCGGTTAAAAATCGGATCATATCGGCGCGTCCTCCGGGTTGTCGAAAAAAACGACCCCCCCGGGGCCGGGGGGGTCGTGAATGGCGGATCGTCCGAGAAAAATCTCCCCCGCTTAGTGTTCCATGAGGGTCGGCGTGATGAAGATGATCAGTTCCACCTTGCGATTCTGCTTGTAGGTGTTCCTGAACAAGGCGCCCATCACCGGAATGCTTCCCAGGAGGGGGATGCGCCTCACCGTTTCCTGGAGCACATCGCGCACCAACCCGCCGATCACGATGGTCTCGCCGTTCTTGACGGTCAAGGATGTCGTGGCCTGTTGGACCGTGGTGGGCGGCATGGAAGTGCCGCCATCCGGGAGGGCGATGGCCGTCCCCGACACGGACGTGATCTGCACGTCCAACGCCGTGGTGATCCTTCCGTCGTCCGTGATCCGAGGCAACACGTTGAGGCGGATCGGAAGCGGCAACGTCTGAGAGGTCGTGGTTTGTGTGGTTGTGCCGTTGTTGACAGTAACGGTCTGCGTGAGGAAAACCACGTTTTCCGTCGTCTGGATCAACGCCATGACCCCGTTCAAGGTCGCGATCTTCGGCCGCGAGATCACCTTTCCGCTCTGATGGTTCTCCAGGGCGGTGATGGTCGCGTTCACGTTGAACCCGCTTCGAGCGGTGCCGAAAACCAGCTCCCCGGGATTCACGACGTTCCCGGTTCGTTGCGACAGGTTGGCCGAGAGCGCGGGGTCGCTGCCACTACGGGTCGCGGACCACTCCACGCCCATTTCCGAAACGTCGTCGACGTTCACCTCGATGATGGTGGATTCGATGAGGACCTGTTGCAAGGGAACATCCAACTCGCGGATGACCTCCAGAAGCACGCCCATGTTTCCCGCGGCTTCCCAAAGCACCAAACTCTTGCTTCGGTCATCCACTTGAGCCTTGCCGATCGGGGTCAAATAGGGGGTGAGGAGGGTCGAAATGCTCGCCGGATCCGCGTAATTCAGTTTCACCACTCGAGTGATGCGATCCGAATGACCCGAATCGAGTTTCAGGTCCCTCATGGCGGACTTGAACTCGTTCACGTCTCCCCGGGTGCCGTTCAGGACCAGGACGTTCCGGGTGGCATCCGCGGTGGACTTCACAGCGTTGGTGGGCGGCAAAACGGAGCGAACAAGCGTTTCCAGTTGGGCAGGGGCCATCCCCCCCGTCTGGAGCACCTCGGTGACATGCGGCAAAAGAGCCTTGGAGTTCATCAACTCGGCTCCGGACCCGACTCGCAACATGTTTCCCTGGACCTCATAGCGGTAGTTTCCGGGGGACAAAAGAACGGCCAACGCCGTCCGAAGGGGCATGTTTTTCAAACGCTGGTTCACGCTGCCGGTAACGGTGTCCGTGACATCCACGTCGAAGCCCGCCTCGGTTCCCAAGGCCTTCACAACGGATTTCAACTCGGCGCCTTCCAGATCCACGGAAACAATCTGGTTCAAGTTGCCGGATTTCGCGGTGGCACTCTCGACGGGAGGAGGCGCGTTGACCGCGATCACCACTTGGTTGGCGTCACGATCCACCTGGAATGTGGCCCCCGGCAGAAGAGTCAACATGACTTCAGCCATGATGGGCGCCTTGACAGGCAATTGGCGAGCCTCCACTTGAAGGAGTCCCCCGTTTTTACGCGCGTCCGCCTTGATCACTCGCTTCTTTTCAGGAAGATCCATCTTGGTTTCGGCGAAACGCACCAACACCCTATCGGGACTGGTTAATTTATGAATTTTGTACCTTACCGGGCTGTCCGAGGTCAGAACCACCTTACTGCCGTTCGCCGTGGGTTTGATGGCCTGTCCGATCAAACGGGCCACGGAGCGAACCGGTTCCGCGGCGGCTTCGGGCGCGGCGACGACTTCGAGCGCGGCGGCGGCTTCGGGCGCGGCGGCGGCTTCGGGCGCGGCGGCGGCCTCAGGAGCAGCGGCGGCCTCAGGAGCGGCGGCGGCTTCGGGCGCGGCGGCGGCCTCAGGCGCGGCGACTTGTTCAACCTGCGTACCCTCGGGCGCCGTGTAAGTGAACACATAACCGTCCGCGGAAGGCGAAACCTGACCTTGAGTGCCCAGGGCCGCCTTAAGCACCACATGCGCCGACCCATCGGCCTGAGCGCCCCAACGCAATTCTTGGATGACGGAGTTCCCGCTCGCCGCGAGGGCGCGCTTGGGAAGCAGTGTTTTCGGGAACTTCAAAATGACACGACCGTCCGCCAACGTGGTCACCCGGGGGGCGGGCAAGCCGGTTCCATGGACGGACACTTGTCCTTCTTCGTGCGTTACATCGGAGATCTTGGCTTTCGTGACAGTGTCGACAGCCTTCTTGACCGGAGCGGGCGCGACCGCCTCGACGGCGGCCTCTGTTTCAACCGCGGGCTGTGCCTCCTCGGCGGGTTGGGCCTCCTCGGCAGGTTGAGCCTCCTCGGCGGGTTGGGCCTCCTCCGCAGGCTGGACCGCCTCCTGCGTGGTGACTTCCTCCTCATCTCCCATTTCCTCCGCGGCGGGAAGGATTCGTGGAATCAGTAACATCCCTCCCAAAGCGGCCAACAACAGTAAAAGTCGGGTGACACGCGTCATGATCACTTTCTCCTTTGTTCGCGCGAATAAGGAATTCTTTGGTTACCCTGTATTAAAAGGACTTCTTTATCAGTGATGTCCCCCACCACGCCCTCTACTGCGACACCCGAACCGTCGTACAGTTTTTTCGCCTTGAGGATATAGCGGGCTTTATTGTTTCCCAGGCACGTAAAGAAGGCCATCGGCACCCCACCCATGGAAAAAGTCCCGTTGTAGTCGAGTTCCAGGATGGATATCTGCCGATTCCTTTCCACGAGGTTCCATTTTCTAAAGGGATCGGGACCCTTGAACTGCGGATGGTAAAGGGTGGGCGCGGGGGCCTGCATGAAAGCGGGCTCTGGCACATCCACTTGCTGGGCCTGAACCCCGACGATTCCGCAAGCCAACCACGCGATCAACCCCAGGCACCCAGCGCGAAGAACACGAACGGATCGGGAACTCATTTGGCGCCTCCCGTCGCGGCCACAGCCTTGGCCTGGATTCCACTCATCATTATTCGACAGTTGGTCGTCATCGAAGGCACTCCCGTTTGGGAACTGTAGGTGTAAGGAGTCACGTGGAATTCCGTCACGGTCATCAAGGTGTCCGCGAAACCCATCTGATGGATGAACTCAAGCAGGCCCTGGTAATCCGAGTTGAATCGCACCTCGACGGGGACTTCCGTGTATTTTTCCTTGGTGACCGGCTGTTTATTGGCGCGGAAATCAACCATGGAAACCCCCGACCGCGACTGAAGGAATGACGCGGCCTCCAGCATTTTGGGGCGGTCCAAGGAAGTCGGGATGCGGTTCTGGAACCATTCCAGTTCCCGTTGGATCGTCGCGGCCCGCTTCTTGAATTCCGGGTACTTGGCGACGATGGCTTTGGCGTCTTCCAGATCCTTCTTCTTCTGGGCCAAGGTGACCTTGAGCGACGAGATCTCGCTCCACACCGGCTTGAGAAGGAACTGGTAATAAAGGAAACCCAACAACACGACAGCCACCGCGCCGATGATCATGTACTGCTGTTCTTGGGTGAGCTTCATTTGCCGCCCCCCATTTTGACTTTGATCGTAAAGGTGTAGACACGGCCACTCATGCCCGGGGCGGACTGGTTCGCCAGCAGGTCCGCGATCGTAGGCTCGCTCAGGGCCCCGCCGGGCCTACGGAGTCTCGCGACATATTCTTGAATGGCGGCCTGGTTCAAGGAGGACCCCTTCACGGTCAGGACGTCGGCGGCGGCGGCGGTCCCTTGGTCGATGGAGATGAGGCGCATGTCTTCCCCCAAATCCATGGCCAATTGATCCAAGGCGGACAGGGTCTTCTTTTGCAGGTCATAAACCGATGTGATGATGCCTCGATAGGTTTCCAAGGAGGCTTCCTTGACCTGAAGATCTTTGACCTCCTTGATTTTCTCGGCGTACCCCTTGGATTCCTCGTCGACCTTGGCGATCTGCGCCTTCAGATCGTCGACTTTCTGGTATTGAACCCACCAGAACCAACCCATGACGGCGAACACGGCGGCCAAGAGAAGGCCGGCGTAGACAAACAGGATCATCTGCTTACGCCGTTTGGTTTCCTTGACCGGCAAAAGGTTGATTTTGATCATGGCGTCAGGCCGTCCTACGCATGGCGAGCCCCAAACAAACGCCCAACTGGGATTCCCGCTCAGTCATTTTCTCCCCATCCACCCCGCGTCCGATCTCGATGTTTCGAAAAGGGGACAGGGGCTCCACGGGGATGCCCAACTTGTTGGCCAAAAAGCGGTTCAGGTTTTTCAAACGGGCCGTCCCACCCGTCAGGATGATCCGTTCGACTGTTTTCTTCCGTGATTGCGTCTCATAGTAGTCGAACGACCTCCGGACCTCCCCCAGCAACTTATTCAGGATCGGGGTCATGGCGTCCGACATTCTCAAGACACGGTCATCCTTGTCGGCGATGGACGTGAGACCCATATCGTCATCGTCCATGGAGATGACTCCCTGGGCCTTTTTCAACTCCTCGGCCTCCACGAACTGGAGGCTGAATTCCTTCTGGATCTCCTTGGTGAAGTCGTTCCCGGCGACCGCGATGTCACGGGTGAATCGCGTGAGAACGCCTTCCACGATGTTGATGGAGGTGAGGCCCGCCCCGATATTCAACAGGGCGACCGTCTCGTCCGTTCCATCGGCTTTGGCCATCTCATAGGTGTTTTCAAGGGCGAAAGCGTCCACATCGATGATGTGGGGGGTCAAGCCAGCCGCCTTCAGCAGGGCCAGATGCTGGTCCACCGAGTCGTTTTTGGCGGCCACGAGGAGGACATCCAGTTTTTTCTGCCCTTCCTCCTGGATCTCGCCGAGTATTTGGAAGTCGAGCACCACTTGATCGATATTGAGGGGAATGTACTGTTCCGCCTCGGTGGCGATCGCGGCCCGTAATTCCTCCGCGCTCATGAAAGGAAGTTTGACATAGCGGACAATGACCGAATCGCCGGATAACGAGGTCACGACGTGTTTGGATTTGATGCCCGATTCCTTGAAAAGCCTTTTCAGGGTTTCAAGAACGTAGGCTTGCCGCGCTTCGGGCTTCATGGCTTCCAAGGATTCCTTGGG
>CAZSKE010000128.1:0-6567 GCA_964607325.1 uncultured bacterium
TTTTCGAAACCCGGGAAGGACGTGCCGATATTGCCCGCGTCCCGGACCGTGGTGCTTCCCCGGGCGACAAGCGCGGCCACGGCGGCCGACATGGCGATGCGATGGTCGCCCAGGGAATCCACCACGGCGCCCCGCAATGGCCGGGGGCCTCGGATGACCCAACCGTCTTTCGTGGACCGAATGTCGGCCCCCATCTTTTTCAAGAACGCCGTCACGGATTCGACCCGGTTCGATTCCTTCACCCGGAGGTCCTGGGCGTCCCGCACGACGGTCGTGCCCCGGGCCTGGCTGGCGGCCACGGCTAGAATCGGGAATTCGTCGATCATGCGCGGAACATCGTTCCCCCCCACCGTCACGCCCCTGAGGCGCGAAGTTTCCACCCGCACGTCGGCCACGGGTTCCCCGCCCTTGGAAACCTTCCGGCGCGCCACTCGGATTCGAGCCCCCATCCTTCTCAGGACGTCCAGAATACCGGTTCGGGTGGGGTTCACCCCCACGTTGCGGATCGTCAAACGGGAACCCGGAACCAAGAGCGCCGCGACGATGAAAAAAGCCGCCGACGAAATATCGCCCGGCACCGACACCGCGCGACCCTTGAAGGGCGTCGCGGACCCGGTCACGGAGACGCGCCCGCCCACGCGGCGGATCGGGATGCCGAAGGTCGCGAACATGCGTTCCGTGTGATCCCGGGTCGGCATGGATTCCACGACCGTGGTCGTTCCTTCGGCGTACAGTCCGGCCAGAAGAAGCGCGCTTTTCACCTGCGCGCTGGCCACGGGCATGCGGTACGTGATGGCGCGCAGGGGACTTCCCTCGACACGGATGGGCAAGAAAGCGGCCTGGCCCTTGCCGGAAAACCGGGCGCCCATGAGGCCGACGGGTCCCGTCACGCGTCGCATGGGCCGTTTTCGCAGGTACTTGTCACCCGTCAAACGGCACGCGAAGGTTTGTCCGGCGAGAAGCCCCAGGAGTATGCGGCTGGTGGTCCCGGAATTTCCGGCGTTCAACGTCCATTGGGGGGCCCTCAAGCCGTACAGTCCCCGGCCCTCGATGCGAAGCCGGTTTCCCGTCCGGCGGATCTTGACGCCAAGGCTCTTGAAAATGCGAGCGGTGGAAAGGCAATCGGCGGAAGAAAGGAAATTCTCCACGCGGGTGACACCCGTTGCCAGCGATCCCAACATGATGGACCTGTGGGAAACGGATTTGTCCCCGGGAACCTCGATCGTTCCTCGAACCATTCGAGCCGGGTGGAGTTTCATGGATTTCACGGGGTCGCTCTCACAATCTTTCCCGAACAGCCCGGGCTTCACGGAAGAATCGCACCCACTTCGCGCGGCGCCTTCCCCGAACATCCTTTTCCAGGCGTTGAAGACGGCCACGGAAAAGGGCCAAAGCCCTGTGGATCTCGACGGAGTTGAGCGTGAGGATGTCGGCCCACATTTCCGGGTGTCCGGCCGCGATGCGGGTGAAGTCACTGAATCCGGTTCCCACCGCGTCCTTGAGTTTCGGGTCGCCCTCGACGGCCCGCCCGAACTGTTCCACCAGGGCACAGGCCAGAAGATGGGGCAAGTGACTGGTCAAGGCCACGCGTTTGTCATGGGAGGCGGCGTCCCAAACCTGCGTTTTGGCGCCGGTGGATTTCCAGAAGGCGGCGGCGAGACGGAGGTTCGTTCGAGAAGTCCCGGGCAACGGGGTCAGGAAGACCTGTTTACCGACGAACAGATCCGCGTCCGACGCTTCCGGTCCCGACTTTTCCTTCCCGGCCATCGGGTGGCACGGCACAAAACGGCCACGCAATCCCGGGATTCTTACGGCTTCCTCCACAAGGGCCTTTTTGAGGCTGGAGACATCGAGGACCAAGGCGTTGTTTTGGAGCCAAGGCGTGATTTGTCGAAGCAGATCCAACGTCGACCGAGGATGCGCGCACAAAACCACCACACGGGATCCGCGAACCGCGGCCTCGAGGGAACGCGCCACAGGGACCAGCTTTGCCGCGCGCGCGCGCGAGGAGGCGCGGTGGTTCCAACCGACAGCCTTCCACCCGCCCCGTTTTCTCAGCGCGAGGGCGAGGGACCCCCCCAACAAACCCACGCCGATGATCGCGATTTTCTTTTCACGTCGCATGGCCGCTCACTTCCCATCCCACCAAGGAATGACGCCACCCACCATCGCACGAGGGGCGATCGTATTCTTCTGTTATCGAAGTATCGACCGGAACGCCGTGAGGAACCTCTCGGTTTCCTCTTCGGTGCCCGTGGTGACACGCAAGGCCTCCGGACCCATGGGGCGAACAATGACCCCCTTCCGGAGAAGACGGTCGAAAAGGCTCCCGGCTTCCGCGACCCTAAAATACACGAAGTTGGCTTGGCTCGGAACCGCCTCAATGCCAAGGTCTTTCAGCCCCTCCACCAAGCGAACGCGCGCGCGCGCGTTCAAATCGAGCACTCGACGGACGTGGTCCTGATCCGCCAAGGCCGCCTCCGCGGCGGCCAGGGCCAGGCTGTTGATGTTGAAGGGTTGTCGGACGCGTTGTACCGCGTCGGCCAGTTCAGGGTGGGCGAAACCGTACCCGACCCTCAATCCCGCCAAGCCGTACGCTTTGGAGAAGGTTCGCAGGACCACCAGGTTGGGATGCCGGTCGAGCAAATCCATCGACTCGAAATACGTCCTCATCTCGACGTACTCGTAATACGCCTCGTCCAGCACCACCAACACCTCCGGCGGGCACGCGCCCAGCAAGGCCTCCACGGCGAGGCGAGAGACCGCGGTTCCCGTCGGGTTGTTGGGGTTGCACACAAACACCAACCTGGTTCGACTTGTCACGGCGCGGCTGAACGCCTGAAGGTCGTGCGTGTCATCCTTCAGAGGAATGGGAACCGGCTTCGCGCCGAACAATTGGGTCGCCAGGCCATACACCACGAAACTCGGCCGGGCGAACAACACCTCATCGCCGGGTTCCAGAACGCATTGGGCGAGAAGAACAAGAAGCTCGTTGGAACCGTTGCCCAAAAGGATCGTCGACTCGGGGCGCCCGAACTTTTCCGACAAGGCCCTCCTCAGACGGAACGCGGAACCGTCCGGATAGCGATGCACGGAAACGGCGGCAAGACGCAAAGCTTCCAAAACCCGGGCGGAAGGCCCCAGCGGGTTCTCGTTCGACGCGATTTTCGAAACATCGCGGATGCCGAGCTCCCGCTCGACTTCCTCGATCGGCTTGCCGGGGACATAGGGGGAGATGCCGCTGATTCGGGGTTGGATTCTGACCTGGAGATCGCTCATCACTTGCCCTCGAGATTCACGCGGTGGGTGTTTGATCCGTTCGGGAAACGACGCTAAAAACCCCACAACGATTGTTCACTTCAAGCAACGCGGAAAATCCTTCTCGGGAGGCCTGGGCGGCCTTGAGATGAAATCGCCTTGAACCCCAAGCGGATCGTCGCCCCTCCGGAAGAACCCTCCGGGCGCGCTCCAGGGTCTCACGTAGACGCGGGCCCCGCGCCGTGACGTCGAGGACGGGACCGGTTCAGGAGCCGACCGCGTTTTTGTTATCCGACCTTGGATAGGATCCCAGCACCTTGACCAGGCTCGTGGCGTCGGCGATACGGCGAAGGGCATTCTTGACCTTCGGATGATCCAAATGGCCCAGAAAATCGATGAAGAAGTAATAGTCCCAAGCCTTGCGGCGCGAGGGGCGCGACTCGATGCTGGTCAGGTTCAAGCCCAGATCCTGGAAGGGCGTCAGCATCTCGTAAAGCGCCCCGACGTGATCCTTGATGGAAACCATGATAGAGGTCTTATCGTCCCCCGTGGGTTCGGCCATGGTTCGCCCCACCACCAGGAATCGAGTGTAGTTATCGCTCATGTCCTCGATTTGCCGCGCGATGGGCCGCAGGTGGTAAAGACGGGCCGCCAGCTCGGGAGCGATGGCCGCCACCGCGGGGTTCGAGGCGGCGGTCTCCGCGGCGCGGGCCGTCGAGGCCGCGTCCACGACCGGGATCCCCGGAAGGTTGCCTTCGAGCCAAAGACGGCACTGGGCGAGGGATTGCGGGTGTCTGGTGACTTTCCGGATGCGACGGATCTCCCCCGTTTTTGACATGAGGGTATAGGTGATCGGCATGAAGAATTCGGAACAAATCTTCAACTCGGATTCCACGAAAAGATCCAAGGTGTGGTTGACGACGCCCTCGGTGGAGTTCTCGATGGGAACCACGCCGTAGTCGGCGCGACCGCGCTCCACCTCGAGGAAGACATCCTTCAAACTCCGGCCGGGCCGATAGTGGACCGATTGCCCGAACTTGGAAATGGCCGCGATGTGGGTGTTGGTGCCCTTTTGCCCGAAATAAGCCACGCGCAGGTTCGCCTCGAGCGAGAGTGAGCCGGACATGATTTCCCGAAAAACCGCCGACAGCGCGTCCTTCGGAAACGGGCCCTGGTGAAGGCGTCCCACCCGTCGGTACACCTCCATTTCACGGTGAGGGACGAAAACGTTGGCTTTCGCGCGCTGCTTGACCTTCTTGACCTCCAAGACCGCCTTGGCGCGTTGGTCCAGCAAACGAACGATCTGTCCGTCCAAAAAGTCGATCTTATGTCGTATTTTTTCCATTTGCTTTTTCATGCTTGCACCCATCCAAACCGCGTTGGACAATAGAAAACTCGCTCGCGTCGTCCGAAGCTCCGCGGGCTTGTATTATATACCAGCGGCCACGACGGAACCCTTCGGGTCTTGCCCCTGGAACCGTCGCGCCCGAGGGAACAGCCTCCAGGAGGAAACCGACATGAGAAATCACCCATCCCCGCTTCCCCTTGTCCTGACGGGCGTCCTCCTTTGTTTCGCCTCGGGATTCGCCGCCTCGTACCGTTTTGACCTGATCGCCTCGATCCGATACGCGGAGTCTTGCCTGGAATCCTTCCGTTTCTCTCTTCTGGCCGGCGACGATCTCTCGGCCATGGACGCGGCCAGGCGGCTGGAATCCAAACCGGACGTGCGCTCCTTCGAGGTGTCACGGGACAATCAGGTTTGGGTTTCCGGGGGACGTTCAGAGATCCTCTCTCAAGGCGGTTTTCCGGGTCGCCTGATAGGAGCCCGCACTTTTTTAGTGGAAACGGAGGAACAAACGCCCTCCGGGAACACGCTTCGGATTCGAATGGCCGTCAAGACGGGACCCGGGCCTTGGGGATGGGGCCTTTTTTCCTCCATCCTTTTCCTCACAGGCGCCCTCGCCTATTGGGCCCACGCGCGATCCAACAGCCGCCGAAACACTCGAATGGCCGAAACACCCGAGAGGGCCCTTTCAACCGATGACTGGGTTGTATCCACCCTCTCCCCGTGGATCCGCGAAACCATCATTATTTTGGACGATCGCTGGACCATCCGCTTTATATCCAGCGAAGCGGCTAAAATCTTCGCGGGCTTTGCCGAACCGCGCCTCGGCCAACATCTGCTGGGGCTGGAACCATCGCCCAGTCTCCTTGAAGCGCTTGAAAAAGGAATCCAGACGAGTGTTTTCAAGGGTTTTAACCGTTTTCCCGAAATATCCATCCGTATTGAACCCTTATCCGAGGGAGGAACCGCCTTGTTTTTATCCCATATAAACGAGGCGTGAATCCCTGAAAACCATTGAATTTGTTGACTTCTAACGTTAAAAAACCCTATACTTTATTCAAGCTCATCAACGCCAACAAGGACGCACAAAGTGCGCGAGACCCTTAAAAGTCTGGCTGTTTTTTCAGCCTCCATACTCTTTATTCTCACTATTTCAACCGGTTGTGTTGTCAACGTTCCCGGTTGCGGGAAACGAAGTCTTCCGCTTTTCAAACCGGTCCTTCCACCCGTTCAAGCCGTATCCGCCACCGCTAATGAAACACCAAGCGCCGTCACGAGCACGCCCGTTTCCGCGGATCTGACCACCGCCGGAAACACAGGCTCGAGCGCCGCGCCTGTCGCCGCCGCTCCCGTTTCCCCCGCCGCCGATTCCGAGCGAATCGCTTTCACCACCTATGAGGAAGGCAAATGGGCCCTTTACGATATGGCGCCCGATGGTTCGAATTCCACGCGGCTCAGTCCCCCTAACTCCAACGCGTGGTTCCCCCTCTGGTCCCCGAACGGCAAGTTATTGGTTTTTCTTTCGGACATGGGGAGCCCGCACATCAACCTTTATCTCTTGGCGAAGGGGTCCACGGAAGCCAAACAGCTAACGTTCTTCCAGGACATGACCCCCCCGCGCGAGAGCCCGATTCAGCCTCCCCTGACGTGGTCTCCCCGAAGCGATCAAGTGGCTTTCTTCTATAAAAACCAGATCCAACTCGTGGATCTCACGACAGAAATCACCACCACCCTCGTCGAGGTGGACGCGGCGTATAAAATGGAAACCATTTCCTGGGTGCCGCGCCGAGACAACAAGTACATCGCTTACATGGTGGGCCACGCGAGCGCGCTTCACTCGTTGTATCTCGTGAATCCAAGGCTTCACGACACCATCCAGTTGAGCGAGATCAAGCAAGCCGCGGGCCCCTTCACCTGGTCCTCGGACGGTTCCCGCCTCCTCTACACCGTGGGCCAAAAAGACA
>CAZSKE010000129.1:0-6491 GCA_964607325.1 uncultured bacterium
GCCCACCGAGAGATACAGTTCAAAGGCCATATCGAAATGTCGCCGCGCTTCCGTGAAATCCAGCATGGACGAGGCGGCGGCGCCCATCAACAAGTGGGACCAAGCCATCATGCTGGAATCCCCGCTTTTTTCGTAAAAGCCGCGGGATTGATCCGCCCATCGAAAAACCCCGGCCGCGTCACCCGCGAGGAGACGGATTTCGCACAGGCGGTTCCGCGCCAAAGCGCTTCCCCGCTCATCCCCGGCCCGGCGAAAAAGCGCCGAGGACTCCCTCAACCTTTTTTCCGCCTCATCAAATCGCCCCATCGCCGCGAGAGCGTAACCCAGGCCCTGCAGAGCCGCGCCACGCTCGACGCTCTTTCCGGTTTTCCCGTGAATTCGAAGCGCTTTCCGGATATCGGCGACCGCGTCTTTCGGCCTTCCGATATACACGGCGAAAACGGACTTCCATACCAGAAGGCGTCCCCGTAGGGTCTCCGATTCCTTGGCGGACTTTTTCGAAGCGCCGCCCTCGACGGCCGAGAGTAGCGCTTCCATCGCGTCCCAACCCTCCAAGAATCGCGACGTCCTCTCGAAATACGTCCCGTAAGCCGCCAGGGCCGTTTCAATCCAGGAAAACTCCCCTTCCCGGGCGGCCCATCCGAACGCGTCCCGGATGTTCCAGATGTTCTCGGTCGTTTCCTCCAGATACCGGCGTTGTTCGGGGCCCCGAAACAACGAAAGCCTGGCCTGGAGAAACATCAGGAAATACCTGGCGTGAGCCTCTTCGGCGGCCCTGTTCTCTTGCGCGTTTTCGTGCAAACGTTCCTTCGCGAAAAAGCGGATGATTTCGTGGAGTTCGTACTTGCCTTTCGGTTTGCGCACGAGAAGGCTTCGGTCGGAGAGGCGTTCCAGATCCCCAGGCGGGCAGACCACCGCCTCCCGCACCTTATTGGAATCGAGATTTCCCTTGAGGATGGACAAACGGCACAAGGAGCGCTTCAAGGATTCGTCCAAAAGCGCCCACGAATAATCGAAAACCGCTCGAACGCTCCTCTGCCGTTCGGGTAAATGGGGCATGGTCGCGAACACGGTGTCGATCTGGGTCCTCAAGCGCCTCACCATCTCGGCGATCGGCTGATCCCCCGCGAGGGCGGCCATCATCTCGATGCCGAGAGGCATGCCGTGGAGCGCCGAACAAAGCTCCAACAATTCCGCCTTTTCCTCGGGACGCAAGATCCTCGCTTTCGCCTGTCGGCCCAAGCAAAGCAGGAACAAGTGGATGGCGCTGAATTCCTCGAAAGCGGGGTCCTCCGGGGAGGCCGGGTATTGAAGCCCCTGGATCGGGACAACGCGTTCCAACGGGAGATTGAGCGTGACGCGGGAGGTCACCAAAACTTGAAGCATGGGAATTTCCAGGAGCTTCGTGACGAGTTCCCGGCCCTCGATCAAATGCTCGAAATTATCGAACACCAGGAGAATCCGACGCCCCACGAGCGAATCCACGACTCGTTTGAGGGGATCCTCGCCTTGACGCACGACGATCCTCAACGCCTCGGCGATGGCCGCCGATATGCGTTCCGCGCTCGACAAGGGGGCAAGCGCGACCCAATAAACGCCGTCATAACGGCCCACCATGTCGGCGGCCAATTGAAGGGCCAAGCGGGTCTTCCCTCCCCCTCCCGACGCCAAGAGAGTGATGAGCTTGACCGAAGGATCCATCAAGGAACGGGTCAGAGATTCCAGCTCCTCCCGACGGCAGACAAAAGGGGTCGGTTGGGGCTTCAGATTGTGCTCATAGGCGCCCAAGGAGCGCGGGATCGGGATATCCACGTACGGCCGTTCCCGAGGGACGAGGGTGAACAATTCCTCGGGTTCCCACAAATCCCTCAGGAGATGCAACCCCAAGGTGGATCGGCGGTACGCGGGTGGAAGCGGCAGGGAGGTCGCGGCGCTCGAAACGAGGAGATGCCCCACGGGCGCCACTTCCAGGATACGGAAGGCATGGTCCACATGCGGACCGAACCAACCCTTCTGACCTTTATACGCCTCGCCATGATGAACCGCCATTTTAAAGGCAGGCTTGGCCCGATCTCCGAGGCCGCGAAGGCGGTCGAGGGACTCCAACGCCGCCAGGAGCGCCCGGTCATTCTCAAAGATCGCGAGCATTTTCTTGCCGTCGGGATGGATCCAGACGCACTCATGCTCCAGCAGGACTTTTTCCAACGCGTCCCGAAGCGGGTAGACGTTTTCTCTCCACGCGGGATTATCCCGGTTTTTCAGGTCTGAGAAATCGATGAATTCGGTGAGAACGAAAGAAGGCATAAAGTCCCTTGGTGAACCGATCACCCGGTCGAGGTATTCGGTTTCCTTTTCAGAAACGTGAAAAGCGGTTCCATGATATTCCCGGTTCGCCCGGGACGCAAACAGAGCCTGATACTTAAAACCCACGCGGGTTCAAGGGGGTTTCCAACCGGACCCATACGGCGATGTTCTTATAAACCGTTTTCAGCGTGAAACCCGGATCATCCCCGTGACGCTTTCATTTCGCCGGGACGAAGCGGGGGCCCTTCCGTCGATTCAAGGAGCGCGACACGCCTCAAGAACCCGGGGTTCGCCGAGGGCCCCAGGGACGCCCATAAAATGAAAATGGCAAAACCTCGCAGAAATAATCACCTGGAAATCCAATTATCTTAATCGTTCGAATTCCTCCACAGTCAATCCAGACATACGGACAAGTGAACGAAGGGTGCCTGGGGCCAGTTCACGGTGCTGGGGGACTGAAAGGCTAGCGATATGGTCTTGCTTGAGTAGGATCACATGGCTTCCCCGCTGGCGGTCCACCCGCCATCCAGCCTTCTCGAATATCTTGACTGCTTCATCCCCTGAAAGAACAGGCAGTTTTGGCATTAGACAGCTACCTCGACCTCACGGACCGTCACGGTCAGCGGCATACCGTTAGCGGCACGGGCCTCCATGCAACCCTGGATAGCTTCCCGGATGTTGGCGTTTGCTTCTTCCTCTGTTTTCCCCTGAGAAACACAACCGGGTATGGACGGGCACTCTGCGACGATCATCCCGGTTTCATCCCGCATAAAAGTGACTAAGAGCCGCATGTTTCACCTCTGTTAATAATTTTAGGCTTCCTCATCAATCGCGTCAAGGAAGGCGCCTTTGTCCTTCAATGAGTAGCCCACGCTTAATAAATCATTCCGTGCTTTTTGCCATTCGCCCGACCCTGGCTTGGAAAGTGTCACAAAGTGACACAGACAAGGCCGGATCGGGCGAAACGCCCCGGAAAAAAGCACGGCCTTGAAAAGGTTTTAACCTCATTCAGGCTTCACTAGGACTCACATACTGCTTTGGTAAGCGACTTACCATGCCATCCGCGAAAAGCGATGCTTGAGTAAACCAACCCAGGAATATCAAATTATCGAGCCTGTCGAAAAAGGGTTTTTCTGCCCGTGTCATATACGTGTCATTGAAAGTCATTCCGGACCGGTTTTTACCGTCTCGGACCGTCCGCGACCGTCGGAGGAACCTCGTAGAAAAAAAAGAGCCCTTGAGTGCTCGGGACGGGAAACCCTCGCGATCAAAGGCTGTTGAGGACTAATGAATTGTCCGCGGAAAGGAATTGGTGCCGGAGGCCGGAATTGAACCGGCATGGTGTTGCCACCGGTAGATTTTGAGTCTACTGCGTCTGCCAGTTTCGCCACTCCGGCCCGGAGCCACGGAAGAGGGGGTATGTTCCAACCACGAGGGCCTCTTGTCAAGCGGCCGTTCACTCCCCTTCCAGGGGCAAGGATTCCCAAAAGACCCTCAGGTCCTCCGGCAAGGGATCCTCCAGAACCATGCGGCGCCCGTCCAAAGGATGTCGAAACACGAGCCGGTGGGCGTGCAAAGCCAGGCGCGGCAGAACCACCCGGTCCCGTAGCCAATCGCTCCAACCCTCCTCGACAAAACGAAGAAACGTCTCCTCCTCGCCGGAATACAGTTTATCCCCCACAATCGGGTGTCCCAGGGCCTCCAGGTGCACCCGGATCTGGTGGGTGCGACCCGTGCGCGGCGTGACCTGGAGAAGGCTGTAGCGGTCTCTCACTCCCAACCGGACGAAATCCGTCGTGGCGCTTTTACCGTGGAGGGGATCCGGGCCCTGCTTGATCCGGATGCGGCTGTAGGCCGGTGTCCCGATGGGCGCGTCAACGGTTCGCTGTTTCCTCGAGAATCGCCCGAACACCAGCGCGAGGTAGGTTTTCTCGACGCTCCGATCCTCCCATTGCTTCTGCAGGGATCGGAGCGCCTCCTTCGTCTTGGACATCAGGATCAACCCGCTCGTCTCGCTGTCCAACCGATGGACCAGGCGCCAAGCGCGGGATTCCGGACGGTCCCGCCGGATGAGCGCCACCAGGGTATTCTGGAAATAAGCCCCGGTAGCGTGCACGGGCAGGGGGGACGGCTTGGAAATCGCCAGGAAAGACTCGTCCTCGAAAAACACCTTGTAGCGTTTATCGATTTCGGGCTCGATCCAGGCCGCCGTCGAATACGTCAACCGGTCCCCGGCCCTTAAAGGCTGTCGCAACGAGGCGGATTTCCCGTTGATCCTCGCCTGGCCGCGCTTGACGCGCAGTTCCCATTCCTCACGGTCGAGATACGTGAAACGACGGCAGAGATATCCGATGAGCGTCTCCGTGCTGGGGCCGGAAACATTGACCGAAAGCTCTATGGTCTCCCCGGGTTTTCTTTTCAATTTCCGGAACACCATCGGGAGGCCTTTTGAAGGAATCGTTCGGGCGGTGGGTCCGGTCGTCAAGCCGCGACAAACCGCCCATCGCCCACAACGCTTAACCGTCTCACTCGATCCGCCGTCCGCCGCCTCTAACGACTAAAGCATGGACTGCGGATCGAGGTCCACGACCCGCAAAACCCCCTGGGGGGTCTCGAAGGAAAGATCCAAAGCCTTCAAAGCGTCCCGCAAGGGCGAGGGGCGTTGGGATTTCAGAAGCACATGGTATCGATGCTGGCCCCTCAACTTGAAAAACGGCGCGGGATAAGGGCCGCGGACCTCGACACCGGGAGACTTGACGAGGCGTTCCGCGGCCGCCTCGGCGGCCTCCCGGGCTTTTTTCTCGACCGGGGACCTATAGGTCAAAAGGCCCAGACGCGTGAAGGGCGGGAGCCCCAAGTCCTTACGAAGCTCGCTTTCGGCCCGGGCGAAAGCTTCCACGTTTCCCGCGACAGCGCCCGTCAGGCAGGGATGATCCCCGTGGAAGGTCTGAAGATACACGACGCCGGCCCGTTCCCCACGGCCCGCCCGGCCGGAAACCTGAACCAGAAGTTGAAACACGCGTTCGGCGGACCTGAAATCCGGCAGGGCCAGCCCCACGTCCGCGCCCACCACCCCCACCAAGGTGACGCCCGGAAAATCGTGCCCCTTGGCGATCATTTGGGTTCCCACCAGGACGTCCACTTCCCCCCGGGAAAACCTTTTCAACAACCCCTCCAGCGACCCGACTCGACGCGTGGTGTCGAGATCCATGCGTTCCATGCGGGCCTTTGGAAAAAGGGCTCGCGTTTCCGATTCCACGCGCTCGGTCCCCAACCCCGATTGAACGCTTTCCGTGGAGCCGCACGCCTTACACGCCGGGGCTTTTTCGAAGACCCGGAGACAATAATGACAGACCCACGCGGGATTTCTCTTGGGGCCGTACTCCCGGTGGAATGTCAACGGAACGGCGCAGGACGGACAGTGGGTCGGCTCGGCGCATTGGGCGCACAAGGTGATGGTGTGGAAACCCCGGCGGTTGAGAAACAACATGGCCTGATCGCCCGCCGCGAGGGCCCGCCCCAGGGCCTCCCGCAAAGGCAAGGATAAAACGGGTCGGTCGCCGCCGTGGGATCTCCATTCCTCCCGCAGATCCACCATCCTCACGGTCGGCGGTTTCCCGCGCGCGCGCCGGGTCAACCTCAAATGCCGGTACTTGCCCGTCCAAGCGTTGTGCAGGGACTCGAGGGATGGCGTGGCGCTTCCCAGGAGCGCCGTGGCCCCGCAGATCCTCGCCCGCATCAGGGCGGCGTCCCGGGCGTGGTAGCGGGGGGCGTCCTCCTGTTTATAGGAGGATTCATGCTCCTCATCCACGACGAGAAGCCCAAGACGGGGGGCGGGCGCGAAAAGCGCCGACCGCGCGCCGATGGCCACCTGGGCCCGGCCGTCGGCCATTTTTCTCCACTCCTCGGCCCGTTCCTCGTGGGCAAGCCGGCTGTGAAGGACCGCCACGCGGTTCCCGAGCCTCTCGCGAAAACGACTGACGGTCTGGGGTGTCAGCGCGATCTCCGGAATCAACACCAAGGCTTGCCGGCCCTTCTCGATCGTCCGCCGGATGGCCCGCAAGTACACTTCGGTCTTGCCGGATCCCGTCACGCCCTCGAGAAGGAACGCCGAAAACCCCCCGCGACCGATGGCGGCGTCCACGGCCTCGAAGGCCTTGGCTTGTTCCTCGTTCAACACGGGCCCT
>CAZSKE010000130.1:0-2393 GCA_964607325.1 uncultured bacterium
TTAACACTCAAGGAAACAAAATAGCATGCTCGCCTCATCCCGCTGGCTTCGCGAATACCTCCCGGACAACGAACCATTCGAAAGATCCCTGGATCGCCTCACCCAAGCCGGTGTTTCCGTGGAATCCTCGAAAACGGCGGGAGCGGGGGTCTCCGGGGTCGTGGTCGCCCATCTTTTGGAGGTCGCTCCGCATCCAAAGGCCGACCGCCTTTCCGTCACCAAAGTCTCCACCGGCTCGGACGAACTCCAAATCGTCTGCGGCGCTAAAAACATCGCTCCAGGCCAGAAGGTGCCACTAGCGCTTGTGGGCGCGTCGCTCCCTGGAATCCCGCGCTTGGAAAAAGCCAAGATCCGCGGGGTCGAATCCTTCGGGATGATGTGTTCCGCGAAGGAATTGGGTTTCGCGGAGGAATCCGAAGGCATCCTCCTGCTTCCCGAGGACGCCCCCGTGGGAAAAGACCTGTTGGAATACCTCCATCTTCCCGATCTCCTGTTCGAGGTCGAAATCACGCCGAATCGGCCCGACCTCCTAAGCCACTTTGGCATCGCCCGCGAGCTTGGCGCGTTGATCAACCGCCCCCCTGTTTTCCCCGCCGATCCCGTCCCGGTCGAGACGGCTCCCGACGCGGCTTCCCGCGTCTCGCTCACGGTCGAGGACACAACCGCATGTCCCTTGTACACCTGCCGCGTGATCGAGGGTGTGCGCGTGGGCCCATCCCCGGGTTGGCTCCGCGAAAAGCTGGAGCGCTTGGGGCATCGCTCGATCAACAATGTGGTGGATGTCACGAATTTCATCCTGTTCGAATTGGGTCAACCGCTTCACGCCTTCGATCTCGACCTTCTGGAAGGTCGAAGCGTCGTGGTTCGACGAGCCCGGCCCGGCGAGCGGATCCCCCTGTTGGACGGAACCGACAAGGAGCTCAACGACGTTCACTTGGTCATCGCGGATTCCAAACGTCCCGTCGCCCTGGCGGGCATCATGGGCGGACGCGACACCATGGTCACCGGGGAAACAAAAAACATCCTCTTGGAATCCGCTCTTTTTCAACCCGGCGTCATTCGCAGAACCGCCCGGCGTTTGGGGCTGTCCACGGACTCTTCGTATCGTTTTGAGCGGGGAGTGGATCCGGAGATGGTCCGTAAAGCCCTGGATCGCGCCGCGGCCTTGATTCAAAAATCCTCGGGAGGCTCCCTCGCGAGGGGCGTCGTTCAGAAAGGCCAGACGCCCCGGAACACCCCGATCCCCTTCCGCCATGATCGTTGCGACAAAATCCTCGGTTTGGAAATCCCTCGCGACCGCCAAGTCGGATTCCTGAAAAGCCTCGGTTGCGCCGTGGACCTCGACGAGAAAAACCCGGTTTCCGGCCCGACCCGGGTCCATCCACCCAGTTGGAGGGTGGACCTTTCCCTGGAAATTGACCTCATCGAGGAAGTCGCCCGAATGAACGGTTACGACCAAGTGCCCGTTACAGGCCCGGCGCTCCGCGTGGCCAAGCTTCCCTTCACCGAAAGCCCGCGCTCCCTCACGGAAATCCGCCGCGTTTTCCAGCGCCATGGCTTGACCGAGACGGTCAACACCAGTTTCCTGCCGTCCGACTATGGCGATCGACTCAGGCTGGAATCCCAAGACCCGCTTCGTCTCGCGGCGACGCTGTCCAACCCCATCGCCGAGGACCAGAAGGTCCTGCGCCCGACTTTGATTCCTTCCCTGCTGGCGAACGTCCAGTTGAACCTTTCCTACCAGCAGGAAGGCGCGGCCTTTTTCGAGGTGAACAAGGTTTTCCGTCCGGTTCCCGGGGGGGGCGTGGAAGAAGCCCTACACGCGGCTTGCGTCATCGCCGGGGTCGTTCCGGGATCCGGGTGGCACACCCCCTCCCGAGTGGCCGATTTCTACGATATGAAGGGCTTGGCGGAGGAACTCCTCTCGAGCTTGGCGCCCGGAACCAGCTTCCGATGGGAATTCAGCCAGGAACCCGCGCCGTTCCAGCGCGGCCTCGCTTTCCGCGTCACGGGGCCCGGCGAGAAGACCCTCTTACGCGCTGGCGCTCTCGACCCGAAGGTCAAGAAGGCTTATGATATTGTCACGGAGTGCGTGGTCCTGGAGGTCGACCTGGATTCCTGCCGGAAAAACCCCGCGAAAGGCAACCGGGTGGCGCCACTCCCGAAATTCCCGGCCGCTCGAAGGGATTTGGCTCTCGTGGTGCCCGAGTGTCGAGCCGCCTCGGAGATCGAGGACGCCATCCGCGAATCCGGGGGCGCGCGTTTAAGTGAAGTGGCTCTTTTCGACCTGTACCAGGGCAAGAATCTGCCCCCCGGGCACCGTAGCTTGGCTTGGCGATTGTCCTTCCAGGCTCCGGACAGGACTTTGACCGACGCGGAAGTCAACGAGCGAA
>CAZSKE010000130.1:2403-5307 GCA_964607325.1 uncultured bacterium
TATCCGAGATCGTCAAAATTCTTCAAACGAGGTACGCGGTTGCCCTCCGATAATCCCGACTCCCGCGACCCCCAAACGGCCTGGACCGGTTTGGAGGACCGCATACAACAGTTGTTGAACATCGTGATCAAGCTACGCACCGCCAACGCTCAACTCATGAAGGAAAACCAGAAGCTGAAACTCCAAAACGGCCAAAAGCCTTCACTGCCCTCAGAATCCTCCGAGGACGACCTGTGGAGGAAAAGGTATGAAGCGGCCGCCGCGGACATTCAGCTTCTCAAAGACAACCTTCGGCAGATGCAAGAACTGATGGAGACCCAGGATTCCTCCCGTTAACCCCTGCAGCCCGAGGCCCCGATGAGCGACAAGAAGTCCGTGACCGTCCATATCTACGGGAACGAATACACCCTGAAGGGTGACGCGGACCCGAATTACATCGCCGACCTGTCGAAATACGTCGACGGGAAGATGAATGACATCGGGAAGAAGTCTTCCGCGCCGGCCGCCAAAGTGGCCATCCTGGCCGCCATGAACATCGCCGACGAGTACCACCGCGCCGAAAGAGCCCGAGAGGAAACCCAAAAGCTCTTGGAAGTCGCCGAGCGCAATCTGCTCGAGATGCGCAAAGCGTCCGAAGGCTCCCTGAAACACTCGATGGAGCTCAAGCAGAATCTCGAAAAAACCACCGCGCAGACGGCGGACACTCGGAAAAACCTCGAGGATCGCCAACGGGAAGTGGCGACGCTCAAAGCGAGCCTGGAAAAAGCCCTCCGGGAGGCCGAGGATTCCCGACAGATCGCCGAGGAAGCCCTGGCCGAGATTGACAGCGCTCGGAATGACGCGAGCGCGAAGATCAAGGTCAAGGATCAGGAGTTGGAAAAGGTCCGCCAGGAATCCAAGGAGGAGCGGGAAGCCGCTTCTCAAAAAGCGCTCACGATATCCCAGGAGTTGGAAAAAGCCCGTCAAGCCATCGTGGAAGCCCGCAAAGAAGCCGACGTGGCCAAACGCCAAGCCAAGGAAAGGGCGGACGCGGAGGGTCAAGCGGCTCCCCGGAACGCCGCGCTCGAAAAACAGTTGGAAGCCGCCACCGCGGAAATCCGGGACCTGAAGGCCCAACTGGGCGATCTACAGGACAAATGGGCCGGCCGCAAGGCGGAAAACCAAAAGATCATCCAAGATCGGCGCGTCCAGGAAATGGAATCGCTCGCGGCGAACGCAAAAAGCCAAGTGGAACAGGTTCAGAAGGAATCCTCGATCCTCAAAGCGGAACTCGACAAGGCTTACGGTGAGCTCCGAGCCGTCCAGACCGAGCTCAAGGCCGTCCAGGATTCTTCTCTCCGCGCCGAGCCCCCCCAATTGTCCTTCCTGCCCCCACCCGACCAGATGGACAACCTGCTTCGCCGGATCGACCAAATCCTCGAAGTACAGTAGAACTCCTTAAAGCCTCTTTTTTTCACCGAGCTTTTTCTCGATTCTCGGGAAAAAGTATTTTTCCTCTTTGCGTTCATGCACTTTCACCCGTTTCGCGTACGCCGCTTCCGCCCGCTGGAGCGTTCGCGCGTTCCCTCCTCCGTCCTTTTCCTTGACCGTTTTATGAAGAAGCACCCGAAGAACGACCAGGGACTCCGAAATCTTCCGGTGCGCGTCAAGAAATCCCTCCAAGCTGGGTAACGCCGAATCGCGCGCGTCTTCCTCGCAAAACGGGAAAATGCTGTTTTCCTCCGTCTCAATGTGCTTGAACTGCGCGGACGCGTAATCCTCGTAGTATTTCAAGGCTTCTTTGTGTTGTGAGCGGGCCAAGGCGACTTGATGCTTGGCGAATAACCCGTGGAGGGTTTGGTGAGCCAGTTTTAGACGAGGGTAATACTTGGATCTGTCGACGCGAGCCATGGTTCCCCCAGAAAGAAATTGAGCCGTTTCCTATTTTTACTCTTAGCACACTCAGGAACTCATTTACAACCAGGGCGTAACCTTCCAGGCGGCGCGATCGGCTCCCACGTAGGGGGCGAGAACACGCGGGATCATTTGTCCGGAAGAAACCTCACGGCGCGCGCTGGATCCCTGGAAACGTCTTTCAGATGACACGACACGATCAAACGGCTGTTCCAACGCGGTGGGATCGGATACCGGATTTCAATGGGATGACGAGCCTTACGCAAAGTGAATTCCTCGGTCCAGGTGCCGCTCGACGCGATGAAGATGCGCCCATCAAGCCAAATCGGCGTTTCCTGGCACGCCTCTACCCGGAGTTGGTATACCCCCGACGTCTGAATATCCAAAGCCCCCGTCCATCGGCCCCAAAACGCCGAATCGGTCTCGTCGCTGGCTTCCGGACGAGGAAAATCGTTCCCGTTGGTGTATTCAACCAGTTGATCCACCCGTTCGAGAACAAGGCGATCCCCGGACCGAGTTCGGGCGTAAAACCTCGCCCGAAGCCCTCTCCCGTCGTCGCGCGCCCCATTCCATGCGGACGCCGGCGCGGAATAGGTGGTCAGGAGGTCGCGGCCCCAGGGGTCGCGCTCAACCCGTTCTTCCCCACCGGGCAGTATTTCTTTCAAAAGCGCCGACACCCCGATCTGTTCCGGATCCAGGGTGAAAAGAACACGTTCGACGTCTGGAGGAGGCGGCAGGAGGAACCTCGAAAGGTCCAACAGCTCGCATTTCGGCAAACGGTCGTACGCCAGGAAACGGAAGGTGAAGTGGTTCAAGAATCTTCCCGCCACCCGATGAAGCGTTCGGGGCGGCTCCGCCGCCACTCGTTTTCCCGCCTTCGTCTCGGCGACGGAGAAATCCCCCCAAACGCGGGGATCATGGGCCCAACGCCGGAAATAGAAATCCGTGTTCATCCAAGTGATGGCGGCCAGTGCCAAAACCAAGATCACCGGGCCCAGGCGGCGTAGGATC
>CAZSKE010000130.1:5317-6473 GCA_964607325.1 uncultured bacterium
TTTCCATAGCCGCGAGAAGAAAGCGCCATCCCTCCGCGGCCGCAAGACAGAGCCAAGGCGAGACGGCAAGAATGCGGTTGGCGTTGGCGGCGTCGGCGCTCAACAAGCCCGGCAGACCCAGAAAAAACATGGCCCCGAGGGCATAAAAGGACTTTTTCGATCGGAGGCGTCCTAGAAGCGCCGCCACCCCAAGGAGAAGCAGGAATCCGGTGAGAAAATCCAGCAGGGGAAGCCCGGGAAGATGATGTTGGGGCGAAGTGCCTCCTCCTTGATGGAAAAAAACAAGGTAGGAAGCCAGATGCGTCCACAGGAAGGACGAAAAGCCAGGCTCCCCCAAGTGGTTCAGTAACGACAGGTGTTGCTCACGCCGTCCCAACGACCCGCGTTGAATCCAAGAGAGCAGCACAGGCGACGCGATCAAAAGCGCCCCAAGCGACGCCCAGGCTAACGAACGCAGATTCCTCAAGATCGTCTGACGATCACGACGAAATTCGAAGAAAAGAATTACCGCCATCCAAATCGGCACCACTTTGAAGGCTTGGTAGGTCCACAACCCCCCGCCCAAAAACACCCCCCAAAGCAAAAAGAAAACAGTTCTTCCGGTTCGAAAACCCTCCAGGAGACATAACAAGCAAACTGCCACGAATAGGAGGCTGAACATATTGGGAAAGTCGTTGCGACTGAAGGTGATATGCCAACGTGAAACCGCCAAGAGGAAAACGCCCAGGCAAGCGATGCGGGGTCCCGCTAGGACACGAAACACCCCATAGAAGCAAGCGATACCGACCAAGGACGCGCAAACAAAAAAAGCGGCGTAGGAGACAATCGTGGCGGGGAAACCCGCGAACCACGCGGCAAGGGCATACACGAGAAGCGTGGATTCGGAATCGAAAATAAATGATGTTGGATTGGAGCCAAATAGATTCGGCCCGGGCCGCCAATCCTCCCTCAGGATCCGAAGGCCGCTCAGCCCGTCGTAACCCATGTCCAGGAAAATACCCGGAGGAACGGTTTCCAGGCGCCAGAGCCGAAGAAAAGCCGCAAAGACCAACAGCAGTCCGACGAGAATCCATTCACGGCGCGAGTCGGGTAAGGGCCCTTTCGAGAGGGGGACGGCTTCCGGGAGAATATCGAGCCGGGAGGTTAGATAATAGGC
>CAZSKE010000131.1:0-6372 GCA_964607325.1 uncultured bacterium
AAAACGCGGTCAGAACCTCCGGTTGCGCCCAAACCCCTGAAACCGGGTCGCGAACCAGCATGTCGGGGCTTTCCAAACCCATCAGTTGGCTCGACGTCAGGGATCGGGGTGGCTGAGCGTTCGGAGGATGGTATTGACCTCCACGCGAGGCGCACCCCCCTTGGATTTCCGCGAGTAGAAAGAGCGTGAGCAATGATCGCGGAATCATTCGCTCGAATCCAGGTTCATCGTGACTCGCCACAAGGAGGCGAAATTCGCGAGGCATCTGGCCGCTTCCTCGGCCACCGCGTGAGAACCCCCTCCCAAACCGCACGCGGTGGAAAAAAGAGACCGGGAAGCCAAGAGTCGCGTTTCCACTCCGCGGACGGACAATTCATGCGCGAAACCCATCCATCGCTCCACCAACGCGGCGGCGTCCGGAAACATGCCTCCGGTCATGGCGGTGGGCACCAGACCGAAAGCCAGCCACCCCCCTTTCCGCAAATGTCGGCTGACGGTGGCCGCGTCGTCACGGAGGGCGTCCAGGTATCTAGTCACATCCACATGGAGGCATTCCGCGCTGGTTTCCAGGGCCCAGTGAAACGGGCCCTTCCCACAGGCGTGAAACCCCGTCCAAACCCCCTCGGCCTGAAGCGGATCCAGGAGACGGCTGTACCACGCTTGGACACTTTCCCATGTTAAACCGTAATGCTGAGGCTGGAACCCGCCCAAGGAGGGCTCGTCCAGGAAAATCACCACCGGTTTTCGCAGAACCGCCAAATGACGAACCTGCCAAAGCGCTTGGTTCACCAAGTGTTCCACCAGGGCGGACATGGCCGACGCGCACCCCAAAATGGGTTTCCCGTCGGTTCCCCGGAGGGCCAACCCTAAAGACACCGGACCCGCGCATTGCCCCTTCACGGCCGCGCACTCCGGAAGAAAAGCTCGTGGCCCCTCGTCCAGGAAGGCGAAAAATCCCGCGGCGTCCTCCTGGGTCAGGGCCGCGCCGTCCAAATGGCCGTCCAAGCGCTCCTGGCGTAAACGCGACGTCAGAAGATCCCATCCTTCCGGCGGCTCACGCCAAACCAGCGCGCCGTCAGGCCTTCCATGGAGGTTTGGAAGCCCGGAAAGGCCTTGAAAGGTGATCCGCTCCCTGACGGAACGCTTGGGAAGCTGAGGCCAGGAGGGGATCTCGGGAAAAGCCTGGCATTGAAGGCGCACCGCCGCGGAAGGATCCATGTGAGGCATGGAACCTACCGCGATCCGGGAACCCGCCATCAAAAAAGCCATTTTTCCCCCTCGAGGTCCCACGCGCGTTTCCTGGCGCACCGGACCGTCACCACCATCGTCAAACGCGTTTTCCGGAAGATACTTTTTCGGAAAAGTCTTCCCAATCCCAACCCTGGTAGACCGGCCAGCGTTCGCGATCCGTCAAGTCGAGTTGAAGAGGCGATACCGCGATAAACCCGGAACGCACCTTTTCCACATCCGAATCGGGAGCCTCCTGTTCAGGGAGGCTCGGGCTATCCAACACATAACCGTAATGATCGTCCATTTCGGCGTGAGGCTCGATGTCGTCCACGTGGTGAAAATGCCCTTGATGGCAAAGCGCCACCCCCCGCACCTCCTCCGGGTGGAGAGGCGGAACGTTGATGTTCAGCAAGGTCCCTTCCGGGAGCCCTTTTTCACCCACGGCTCGGGCCAAGAGTTTTGCCACCCGGGAAGCCGCCCGGAAGTCCTGGAAGACGTGGCTGGCCACGGATACCGCCATGGCGGGTAAACCGAGGAGGACCGCCTCGGCGGCGGCGGCAACCGTGCCCGAATATAGGACTAACGTCCCGTAATTGGCTCCCGCGTTGATGCCCGACACGACCAAATCGGGCTTGAAGGGCAGGAGTTTGAGGACGGCGAGACGGACGCAATCGGCCGGCGAGGATGACACCGAGTAGGAATGATCCACTCCCGGCCAAGCGGAGCGCTTCACGCGGAAAGGCCGATGCAGGGATATGGAATGGCTGGACGCGCTGTATTGACGATCCGGGGCCGAAACAGCGACTTCACCCAGGGTCAACAACTCGTCATAAAGCGCCCGTAATCCGGGCGAGGAAATGCCGTCGTCGTTGGTAAGCAGGATCCGCATGAACGGACTATACAATAATCGCTTGGGAGTTAGAAGCCAGGAAAGAAAGAAGAGTCGCGAGGAGTTGTGGACACGCGGTTGGCGCGCCCGAAGGGCGCCATCCCCGCCGACAACTCCTCGGCAGGGTCAGAAAATGTCCCCGAGATTGAAATGCAATTTGCCTCTTTTGTCGGCGTCCGGAAGCGTGGAGTTGAGCGGCCAGCCATAATCCACCCGAATGGACATCACCGTCCCGGGGATCGTCAGCCGAACACCCAGGCCGTAACCGTATTCCAGGTCGTTCTGGACATATTTGAGATCGCTCCACAAGCCTCCCACGTCGTAAAAAAACACGCCCCGCAATGGCCCCGCGATGGGATATTTCAACTCGCTGTTCAAGACATACAGCACTTTTCCTCCGGCGACGCCCCGGGAGGGCCCGATGGTCCGCTCGTCATAACCCCGCACCGTGTCCGCCCCGCCGCAATAGAATCTCTCATAAATCGGCACGTCGGTGAAGTGCCCACGCGCCCGATAACCGCGCGCGAAGCCTAAACGCACATGCTCGCCGATCACGAATTTCCAGAAGAGAGGGAGGAACTTGCTGGTATCCTCCTGCAGTTTGATGAAATTATTGTCCGCGCCCAAAAGGCCGCCCGCCACCTCGCAGGAAAGCGAATGCCGCCATCCACGCTTCGCGTCGAAGACGTTGTCGCGGTTGTCGTACACCACTCGCGGGGTCATGCTGGAAGTGCGGTTGGTGCTCACCGGGATATAGGTGGGCGACAAGGGATCCTGGTAGGCTAAGCCGATGTCGTACAGCTTGACCCGCTCGTAAAGGTAGGAGTTGTACACGCTGAGACGACGGGTCAGCCGACGCCCCAACCCCAACGAGCCGCCCGTTCGGCGTTCGGTATACGCGTCCATCGAATGGATGGTGTTGAACAGGCTCACCGTCCCGGACGTCTTGGTGTTGAAAAGCCAAGGTTCGGTGAATCCGATGTTGAAACTATTGGTGGTTTTCCCGAATTCCCAATCGATATTGAGCCGTTGACCGCGGCCGAATAGATTGGCCTCCTCGAACTTGAGGTTGCCCACCCATTTGTCCACCGAGGAATACCCGCCCCCCAAGCCGATGGATCCTGTTTTTCGCTCTTTGATCCGGAACACCAGAACCGCTTGACCCGGCTTGTCACCGGGCTCCATGTCGGGGTTGACTTCCTCGAAAAACCCAAGGTTATAAAGCCCCATGGTCGAGGCTCGAATCTTGGCGACCTCGAATTTCTCGCCTGGCTTCATGATGAGCTCGCGACGAATCACGTAATCGCGAGTCTTGTAATTCCCGGTGATGCGGATGTCTTGGATATAGGCCACCTCGCCTTCATCCAGGTTCACCTGGACATCGGCCACCAGGGTCTCGTCATTGGTGTCGATCCGGGGATCCACGCGACAGTAAATATACCCGCGGTCGAGGTAAAGGCTTCGGATGCGCTCACGCGCGTCGTCCAAATCCTTCTGACGCAGGAGCTTGTCTTTTTCGAGGCGGGCGACTTTCAGGATGTCCTCGGGGGGGATGACGAAAGCGCCTTCGACCGTCAGCTGACCCAGATGGTAAGCCACGCCTTCCCGAACTTGAAAACGGATATCCACCGTGCGCCCGTCGGCCGCGGGTGTTATCTGGGCGTCCCCGACGACACAACGCAAATAGCCCTCGTTCCGGTAGTAGCCCTCCAGGCGTTTGCGCTCCTCTTCGAGATGGTCGGGCCTGAACTTCTTGCCTTCCTTCAGCTCCTTCAATTGACCCCTGACTTTTTTCTCGCTGAAGGACTGGACCCCCTCCAACGTGATGAGGCCGACCTTCACTTGGACGCCTTCCTGAACCGTGATGGTCACGTCCACTCGGTCGCCCTTTTCCGACGCCTGAGTCTGGGCGTCCACCGCGACGTCGTTGTATCCGTCCTCGCGATATAGCTTCCGAATCTCATCAAGATCCTGGAGCAACTGGGAGGGATCGAGGGGTTTCCCCATCGTCGTTTTCATCGCCTCCTTGATTTTGCGGTCCTTCTTTTTCTCGTTGCCCTCGAGGGTCAGCCGACCGACACGGGCCCGTTCTTTCACCCGAACGACCAAAAGAATCTCGTCTTTCTTTTTGGTCGATTCGGCGAACATTTGCACATCGTCGAAATTACCCGTTTCGAACAAGAGATGAATATCCTCGCGGACACGTCGAGCCGAAAGGGCATCTCCCGGCCGGAGCGTCATGAGATCCAGAACCTCCTTTTCGCGGACATGGGAAAGCTTCGCCTCGTTTTTTTGCTCCTTTTCCTGGTCCGTCGCGCTTTCGACGGGAGGGTCGGCCTGAAGCCCTTCCACCCGGATCGCGCCGACCTTGGGGGCCGTGAGCTCCCCGTCGACGGATGCGGCTGGAATCGAGTTGGGAAACGACCCTTGAAGCGACGCGATCAGGAACAATGTCCCTAGCGCGCGGGTGGGAGAAAAGCGGATTTTAAAAAACAAAGGTTCCTCCGGGAAAAACAGCGGCCGATTGTAACACGCGATCACAAGACAGGCTAGGGGCGACCCAGGACCGTGGTTCCGACGTTAGGCGAGAACGAAACCCGACGGCTTCCGGCCTCCCCTCGCGGAGCGGCCACGCGGACTTCACATGGGGGGGGTATCCACGTCCTTGATCCGGCTGACCAACGTGTTCCCATTCAAGTCCCGGATGGTCAATTGGACCCCGTAGCGCGTGTCCGGTTCCAATTTCTCCACCACAATTTCATGGTAATACTCGAAGGTTTTACCGACTTTAATAGTCTTTCGAACTTCCCCCTCCTCATCCAAAAGCCTAAGTTCGGCTTGAGTCACCTCGTCCGTGGTCCAAAACACCTGGACGGCTCCGGGACCTAGCGGGTAGACGTCGAATCGCTCCAATTTCGGGGGGGTCTTGTCGTCGGATCTCGCTTTTTTCACGTCGGGAATCGCGGCGCGGAACGCGAAGCCCACCCGGCGCTCCGAGATTCCGGACTCGTTCTCCCCCACCCGCGTGTTAAACGAAAGTTCGCGGGTCAAATCGTAATCCAATCCGACCTGCTTCTGGATCGTGGACTTGTCGGTGATGTCTTGTTTGCCTAAACCCAGGTTCCCCACGACCGCCAACCGCTCGTCCAAGTATTTCTTCAACTCGACACTCGCCAGTTGATGGCTGGCTCCCGACGTGTTTCCGGCGGCTTCGGTCCCGGGATTCGTTTCCAGGGTCATCGACGACGCCTCGGCTCCCGTAGTCTCGTTTTTATGCGTCGTTTCCTGGAACACCTTGGATTTCAAGTCGATCTCGACACCCCCAAGACTTCTCGTCAACCGACGGACACGACGGCTCAACACGGCGGAGGCGACCCGGTCCAGGGATTCCAGCACGGCTTGTCCGGCCTCTTGTCCGACTTCCTGCTCGTAGGATTTTTTCAAATCCTCACGGGTGTACCCGGTCATGTCGCGGCCGAAAAGAATGTAGGAGAGCAGAAGCTGCTGGTTGGCTTCGGGGTCATCTCCTGAGGCGAAGCGCGGATTCGAATCGAGCTTGAAATCCACCGCGCCGATGGGACCGCTGAAATCCACCCAGACATCGACATCGGTACGACGAACGCCTCCGCTCGTGACGATGTCCACATTCTTCAAGCGATCCGTTCCACGCCCGGTCAACAAAGGCATCTCCCCTTTGGGGATGTGCATCGCGGCCTGGCTGACCTTGAACTCTCGATTCAAGTATCGAAGGTACCCGTTGTGACTGCCCGCGGCGCCCCGGCTTTGAATGCCCGCGCGTTGAGGCTTCTTGTCGGAATCCTTTCCACCGATGAAGATCTTGTCACCCGCGTTCACTTTCAGTTCCAGGTAATTGGTGTTGAAATCGTTCGAATACCAGCAATCGCGACCGGCCACCAGGTTGAGCTCGAAAAACACGTTGGCCAGCTCTTTGTACGTGATGGGGTTTCCGCTTTCGTCCTTGGCCGCCACCGGGGGGAAGGTGTAGTGGCCGGTGTCCAAGAAAGCCGTTCCCACCACATGCGGTTCCTCGGCGGGACCCACGATGAGCAACGGATCCTCGCGCCGCGTCCCCCCGAAATGGATCTCCCCCCATTCCCCGCCCCTCATGATGGCCGGGATGTTCAGCATCACTCCGCGTTCCGTCGCCGTTCGGACGCGAAGATCGTAATAACGGGGCGCGAACCCGTCCAAAACCATTTTCGATTCCCCTTCGGGAGGGGTCCAAATGAAAA
>CAZSKE010000132.1:0-6368 GCA_964607325.1 uncultured bacterium
AAGCCGCGCGCGAAAGCCGTTTTGGAGACCCGGGTCCAGATAATATCCCGTTGTCCCATGTGCCACAGGCCCTCGGCGCCGTTGAGCATATGGTGGAATTGGCGCTCCAGGATGGGCTCGAAATCGGCCTGCATCCTTCGGCCCGCCACCTCCACCCAGATGGCCAGCGGCATGGCGCTTCCGGGCTCCACCGCGTCGATATCCGGCCCGATGAGATCGATCGCGCCGTCCTGGATTTCGTCCAGGGGCGCCGAGATGGCGAATTCGAAGGCGGGCGTCTTGTTGCCGCCGAATTCCACTTGGGCGTCCTGCCGCCGGATGCGCTCGCCCTCGAAAGCCGGGCCGTAGGACACGGGGATGGGGACCTTCGCCACCTTGATCTTACAGCCGCGCACCCTCAAGGCCGTCTCGACCATGTCCTTGTGGGCGATGTTGGATACCACGTGCTCGTACGTGCAGACTCCCGTGGGGAGGATCTGGGGGATTCCCGTGTCGGCGATGACGGGACAGCCGTAATTGATGGCCCCCGCCGCCAGGGCGTACTTCTCGTTCGTGACCTCGCCGAAAGCCAGCACGAACGCGAAGATGCGATCCTTGCAGTACTTGAGATTGGCCTTGAAATCGCCCGGTTTGACGCCGCCGAAGGACAACGCGGCGCGGCTGGCGAAGCCCAAGGCGTAGATCAACGACGACACGTCGCGCCCGAACGGGACAAGGCGGGTTTCCCAGCCCAACTGAACGCCGGATTCCGCCAGCTGGTCGGCGAACTGGACGCCGTTCAGTCCGCCTCCCATGAACACGTAAAGGTTCTTTTCCTGAAGGGACTTGGCGATGGACACCGCCGTTTCGTTGTCCGGAGCGGCGCCCGTGATGACCGCGAAGCCGGGGGCCGAGCCGTCCACGAACTCGACGCCGCGTTCGCGGAGGATGACGTCGTTGGCCGCTCCCAGGTAGACGCCCTCGACGGGACCTGGGGAAGCGAGGTACTTGAGGGCCTCGAGGATCTCGCAGGCGTACAAGGCGGCCACGCCGGCGTCCAATGTCTGTCCCAGGTAGGGAAGCCAGGTGTTTTCGGAGACGCGGCCCGGAAGGAGGGATCTCGCGCGGGCAAGGACTCGTTTCATGTCGTCCAGGGCCTGGACCTTCTCGCCCGTGAAGGAGTGGATGACGGGCAGGAAGTACGCCGTGCTGGGGAACCCCACGGGCTTGGACGCGCCGTGTGTTTTCAGGGCCTCCGCGAGCTTTTCCTCGGCCTGGGCCACGTAGCGGATGGCGCCGTCGATGGCGGCGGAGGCGATGATCTTAGACAACGATTCCCCTCCGGTCCTTCATATCGTAGAGCTTGCGTTCTTGTTTTTGGTTGATGCCGAGCTTATCGCGTTTGGCCTCGATCAAGGCCGTGATTTTCGCGGCGGCTTCGAGGGGATCCGGACAGACGTGGAAGGAAGCCCCGAAATCCGCGCTCGCGCCGCCGGTCAAGTACCGGTCCACCTCGGGGGATCCTCCCACATGGAAGGGGTGGCCCAGAACCACGTCGATGCCGGAGGCCACGAAATAACAGCCGATGGACACGGCTTTTTCGCTCATCCATTCGGGGGCCGCGCCCACCGCGGGAACCTGGGACAAATCGTCGCCCAACCCGCCTTCTTGCACCACCTCGGTGGCGGCTTCCAGGATACGCGCGTTGTCCACACAGCTTCCCATGTGGAGGACCGGAGGCGTGCCGATCGCCTCGCACACCTCGCGCAGGCCCGCTCCCGCGGCTTGGAGGGACGCCTCGGGGGTCAACAGGCCTTCCTTGGCGGAGGCCAGGGCCGCACAGCCCGTCTTCAGGATAAGGATGTTGTTCTTGAGGAGCTCGCGGGTCAGGCGATTCGTGTAGGAGTCCAGCTGGAACTTGGGATTACTGCACCCCACGATCCCCACCACGCCGCGGATACGCCCCGAGATGATCGCGTCGTTGAGGGGACGAAAAGATCCTCGAAAGGTCCCGCCCAGCATGTATTTGATGGCTTCCACCGAAAAACCCGCGATGAGGGGGCTTTTCGACTTGGGGATGGCGAGTTTCCGGGGATCCCGGTTCTTGAAATTGGCGATGGCCCTCAAGAGGAGCGCCTTGGCCGAATCCAGGGCCTTGTCCTCGTCGAAGACGATATGGGTCACGCCGACGGTTTTGGCGATGTGGGCGGTGGACACCACCTCGGTATGGTAGGACGCGGCCACCTCCGGCAGGCTCGGCATACAGCATTGGATGTCCACCAAAAGCAACTCGACGGCGCCCGTGACCACGGCCAGTTCCTGCTGGAGGAAATTGCCCGCCACGGGGATCCCGTGCCGCATGAGGATCTCGTTGGCGGTGCAACAGATGCCGGCCAGGGTGACGCCGCCCGTGGCGCCCGCCGCGCGAGCGGCGGATAGGATCGCCGGATCGCGGGACGCGATGGCCAGGATTTCGGAGAGGGCGGGCTCATGGCCGTGCACCACCACGTTGACGGTGTCTTCCCGAAGCACGCCGAGGTTGGCCTCGCTTTTGACCGGCATGGGGGTCCCGAAAAGGATGTCGGTTGTCGCGCTGGCGATGCGCGAACCGCCCCATCCGTCCGCCAATGAAACTTGGAACGCTGAAAAAAGCAGGTGCTTCCAATCATGGTCCACGCCCATGGTCGACCGATGCATGGCCTCGACCACCATGCGGTCGACGCCGAGCGGGGTCACGCCTTGTTTTTTCCAGGTCTCGCGCCGGGGGGCGGGCGCCAGGTCCGTGGTCGCCAGGGGGGATTCCTGGGAGGCGAATTCCTTGAGGAAACGATCGGCGAGGTCGAAGGCCACGTCGGCCGTCGCCCGCCCCGTCTCGGCCACGTTCCAAAGACGGGCGTTGCGACGGAGGGCCGCCTCGTCGTGGATGGAGTAATCCCCACCTTTGCCTTCGGCGACTTTTTTCAGCAGGAGGACCAGGTGGCGGCCGTGGTCCGAATGGGCCGACGCGCCCCCCGCGGCCTCGCGCAGGAAATTGCGCGCCACAATGGTGTCGACGTTGGCGCCGCAGACCCCGAGCGGGGAGGCGGCCGTGATTCGACAGGGCCCCATGTGGCAGATCCGACAGCAGACGCCTTGCGTGCCGAATTTGCACTGGTTGCTTTGCGTGTCCATGCGGGAAAAACAGGTCGAGACGCCGTCCCGTTCGGCCTTGGCGAGGGCCTCGATGGAGGCCGAGTCACAGGCTCGCTCTTGCGGCGTTTTCTTGATGGGCGGCATGTTCCTGGTTCCTCGATTGGGAAATGGGCGAAGAGGCGGAGGCGGCTTCTCCCGAAAGGAGCGTTATTTTACCCGGTCACGCGGCGGTTCTCCATACAGGGCGGCGTATTGTCTCCAATATTTCTGAGCCGAACCGGGTGAATCAAGGGGTTATCCGAGATTCCGGATCAAATCGTCGATCCCCGCGACAACGGGGTTGGTGGGAGACAATCCCGACAAGGCGGCGCCCCGCTCGGCGAGCATCGCGGCTTCGGCGTTTTCGGGCAGGGTCGTGAAAAAGTGGGCGCCCAGGGCGGCGGACGTTTCCTGGGCGGCGTTCGAGGGAGCGCCCTCGCGCGCGCGGTTGACGACGACGCAAAGACGCCGGTACGTGACGCCCATCTCGGAGGACAAGGCGTGGAGGCGTTTGAGCGTTTCCAACCCGGCGCGGGAGGGATCCGACACCAGCACCAGTGCGTCCACCTTCGGGGCGATGCGGCGGGAAAGGTTTTCGAGACCGGCCTCGTTGTCCAGGACCGTCAGGGGATACCGGGAAGCCAGGCGCTCCAAAGCCGCTTTCAGGACGTTGTTGGCGTAGCAATAGCAACCCGGGCCTTCCGGACGGCCCATGGAGATAAGGTCGAAATCGTTCGCCTCGACCAGCGATTCCGCGATCTTGAGCTCCAGCAGTTCCTGCTTGGCGGCTCCGGCGGCCAGACCGGCCTTGGCGATCTCCCGGGCCGTCTCCCGAACGCCGCCGACGGTGCTGGCGACTTTCACGCCCAGCGCCGCGTCCAAACATCCGTTGGGGTCCGCATCCACGGCCAGGACGGGTTTGACGCCGCGGGCGATCCATCGCAGGGTTAAAAGAGCCGCGACGGTGGTTTTGCCGACCCCTCCCTTGCCCCCGACGGCGATGAGACGACTCATGGCGCTCCTTTCCCGGAATCCGGGCGTGTTTCCAGGAGGGTGTCTAAAAGAAGGTCGAAGCGCGCCCTCAAGTCGGGCTCCATTCCTTCCAGGACCGATCGGCCGTTTTGTTCGGCGAGTCTCAAGGATTCCGAGCGCGGCAGGACGCCGATCAATCGCTCGGGCGGGAAGGAGGAGCGGATGAATTTCTCGTCGGAGGCGGAGGAGGCTTTGTTGCCGACAAAGCGGATGTTCCTCAACCCGATCTCGCCCGCCAGCCGCTCGACGCGGCGAGCGGTCTCGACGGAACGCGACGAGGGCTCCGCGACGACCAGCAGGACATCCACCCCCCGAGCGGTCCCGCGGCCCAGGTGCTCGACCCCGGCCTCCATGTCGAGTATCAACGCTTCGTCCCGATACAGCACCAAGTCGGTCACCAGGGCCCGGAGAAGCGAGCTTTCGGGGCAAGCGCAACCGCCGCCGCCCCCCTCGATGGCTCCCAGCACGAGGAGCGCCACGCCGTCGCGGACGGTGGCGAATTTTGGAACGATATCGTCCACCTTGGGGTTCAACTGGAAGACCTGCCCGTACTGCTTGACCTTGGCGCCGGTGCGTTCCTCGATCAGCCTCATTTGGCGGGATATCGGGACGATTCGGGCGGTTTCCTCCGCGCGGTAGCCCAAGGCGGCCGCCAGGCTTTCCGCCGGGTCGGCGTCCACCGCCAGCACCTTCCGGCCGCGCTTCGCCAGGAGGAGCGCCAGCGCCGCCGAGATCGTCGATTTTCCCACGCCGCCCTTGCCGGAAACCGCGAGTTTCATAAGGACCTGTAAGTTAGGATTTGAACCGCCCCGCTCACCCGCGCCGACCGGTCCAGCCTCAGAAGCCGTACTTTTGGCGCATGCGCTTCGAGAGGACGGACAAGGTGTCATACACGAGCTCGGCGTCGTTGGGGGAAAGAGTGCCGGTTCCACAGGAAGGGGTCAGGAGGGCGCGCTCGGCGAGGAGGCCGCGGTCCACGCCCTTGGCGGCGAGGCCGTCGAAGAAACCCTCCAGCTGGCCCTCCAGGGCGTCCGGGGGAAAATCGTGGATGGCGGTCGAGGTGGGGACGATGCCCCAGGCCAGGTATCCTCCCCGGGCGAGATGCTCCTTGACGGCGCCCACGTAAAGCGAAAGGGAACTCCCGCATCCGAACGCGTCGAAATTCAGGATGTCCACCCCGGCGTCCAAGGGGACGCTCCATTCGGTGTTGCCGCAACAATGGATGCCTGAAATCGCGCCCGCCGACTTGATCGCCTCCACCACCTCGCCGATCAAGGCCACCACGTCGGAACGCTTGACGGAGACGTACGTGGAGCTTCCGAAAGCCGTCAAGATCGGCTCGTCCACGAAGCAAATGACGCGTTCGGCGAAGGGCTGAAAGGCGCGGATCTGCCAGAGGCTCTTCATGACGCACAGCTTGACGCAGAGATCACGGAATTCCTCGTTGTAGTAAAGGGCGCGTTTGTCCTGGTCGGTGACGGTCAGGGTGAAGGTCAAGGGGCCGACGGTCTGGACCTTCACGAAGGGACGCTTGCTGCCCTCCGATCGCAGGCGTTGGAGGAACGCGTGGAACCCATGGGAAAATTCCGGGCTGATTCCAAGCGAGGCGTCGACGTCGCCTCCGCCCATGGCTCGCTCGTATTTGCCGTAGAAGTCCGCGAAGGCCTCGGAGTAATCGTGGGAGGTCTCGAGGTGGACCCGGCCCTTTTCACGGTCCAACGCGACACAAGGAAGGCCCTCGGTGTATTGGATCTCCATCTGTTCCGTGAAACCCAGTTTGGGGAGCTGGGGCCAATGGGGCGCCTCGGAAATCTTGCACAGCGCCAAGTCCACCGCCCGCTCGGCGGAAGGGAACGGCATGCTTCCGATACCGGTGGCCAGGAATCTTCCGAGTTCCGTCATGGGTCGTTTCCCTTCGGTCGTTGGTGTCGCGGAGGAGGCCGCCGAAAAATAGTACCATAGAAGCTATTTCATATTCCCGAAATGGTTTCGGCGCCCCGCGGTGGGCGGCCGAGCCGCTGGTTATGAACTGGGCGATAAAAAAAACGCCCACCCCCGAAAGGGGATGGGCGTTCGAAGGCCGTATCAGCGAATCACAAGCAGTTTCAGACGGGTCGTCTCGGAGTTGCCCGCCTCGACCTTGATGTGATACAGGCCGCTGGCGACCGGCGCGCCCTTGTCATCCT
>CAZSKE010000133.1:0-3906 GCA_964607325.1 uncultured bacterium
AGGAAATGTTTCATGAGGCGCGAAAACCACCCGGGCGAGGCTGTCACTTGGGATAAGGATGACCCTTGAGAACGCAGGCCGAGCGATAGATCTGTTCCATCAGGAACACCCGGGCCAACTCATGGGAAGTGGTCATCGGTGAGAGGGAAAACTTCATCGGAATGGACGAACGAAGCGGTTCGGGCGGTCCGTCGGGCCCCCAAACGACAAACACGAGATCCTGGCTGGAACCCGTCACCCAACGGGCGAACTGGTTCGAATCCATCTTATCGCCGATCGGGTCCACTGAAATAAGGTGCGCCCCTTTTTTCCTGAGCTTTTCCAGGTGAACGCCCAGGGAATGGGCGTCGGAGGGAGCCTCCTCCACGGAAAGCTTCCAAAGAATCCGGACGCGTTTTTCCAGCTCGGCGGAGAGTTCTCGAAGCCGCGAATCCTTCCAGGGACCCACGAATGTCAGTTGAACCACGACCGTTCCTCGCTTACGTTATTTGATATCGCTGGCCCGCGTTACGCATTCGGGGCGCGCGGCGACACGAAACTATTTTATCCACTGATGAGCGCGAATGTTAAGAAGAGATTGCTGTTCGCGAGCCCCGGGCGACCCTACGCCGGTGAAACGGGGCCGACTTACCGGTTCATTCGTACCAGGAGTTTTTGTCTCAGATCGGGCAATTCGTCGAACCAATCCTCCACGATCTTCCGAAGCGCTTTCCGATCGCCCGCCTCGAAACGGCAGGACAAGACCGGTTCGGTCACGGAGGCGCGCACAATCCCCCATCCGCCCTCGAAAACCGCGCGCACCCCATCCACCGTGCTGACCTTGGCTCCCAGCACCCGCGCGCGGGCCTCGAGTTTTGCTGACAATTCCGGCAGGCCATCGGCGTTCAAAGGAAGCTTGAGGTCGTTGGAGGTGATGCGCGCCGGAAACAAGTCGAAATGAACGGATAAGGGCTTGCCGGATTCCTTTAAAATCTCCATGAATTTCAGACTCGCGTAAAGGGCGTCTCCTGGAAACCCTCCCGGGAGGAAGAAGTGCCCGCTGGCCTCGCCCGCCAAAAGAGCGCCTTCGCGGCGCATGCGGGTATGGATGCAAACATGCCCGGCCCTTTCCAACAGCGCCGTCCCTCCCGCCTCTGTCACGGCGGTTTCCACGTAATCAAAGCTCTTGGCGTCGTAAACGACCTTGCCGCCTTTGGCGCGCCCCAAGTAATGCCGCGCGAACATGCAAAGCGCCGCGTCGTTGGGAAGGGGTCTTCCCTTGTCGTCCACGAAAGCCACCCGGTCCCCGTCCCCATCGAACGCCACGCCCAGGGCCGCGTTGTTTTTTCGAACCGCCTCCCCCAGGTCGGCCAGCGCCGGCGCGTGGGAACTGTCGGGCCCGCGTCCAGGATAACGGGGATCCATTTTTTGGTGCAGATACTTGACCTGGAGGCCGAGCGCGTTGAAAACCGAGGGCGCGGTGACCGCGGCCGCGCCGTTCCCCAGGTCCGCCACCAGGGGGAATTTGCGCAAACTCAAGGACAAGGAGCGCATCAAGGCGTTCCGGTAGTCGGGCAGGGGGATCTTCTTCTCCACCACCCCGGCGCCGCGCCGCGTCTTGCCTTCCCGCAATACGCCGTAAAAACGGTCGATCCAGTCCTTGGGCGCAGGACCGTCCGACAGGAAAAATTTGAACCCGTTGTACTCGGGAGGATTGTGGGAGGCGGTTACCATGACGCCGACAGCCGAGTCCGTGGATCCCACGGCGTATCCCAGAAGAGGCGTCGAGGCCAAGCCGATATCGAACACCTTCATGCCGGACGTTCGGAGGCCGGAGATAATCGCCTTGCGAAGCGTTTCGCTGGATTGCCGGACATCGCTTCCAACAACCACGCGGATATTGCCGCGGGAAACGGTTTTCACGAGGACGCCGGTCGCGCGACCGATCCGTTCCGCTTCACGGGATCCCAGGGGTTTGGGATACACGCCGCGGATATCGCAGGCTTTCAGGATATCCTCCGGAAACGCCTCCACCGCGGGTCCTAGGAGTGGGTGTCGAATGGGCATAAGGGATGATAACACCAGACTCAACCAGAATCAGGCGGAAAAGGCGCGAAACAGGGCCGAATGGGAAATTTTGGGACAAATAAAGCGCTTAGGAGGCTCGTCGGCAATCGTTCGCCGGCCCTGATTTCAGGCGGATTTTCCGCCCACAATCATTTCACACGAAACTGGAACCCGCCTTTCAACATATTGTAATTCGTCGCGTCGCCTTGAGTGAATACCGAAACCCCGTTTGTTTCCAGATAAAACTTCGTCTTGGGGTTGATCTTGATTTCCAACCCCAGTCCAAAACGCATCGCGGCTTTTGTCTCGGTCGTGCCCAGGAGGATCCCGATCAGCTCGTTGCCCCGCATGACGGTGACATTGCCGAATCCAATGCTGCCAATGCCCAGGCCGACGATGCCGTATCCGTTTACGGAAGGATCCCGGGAGGATAACTTGAATTTCGCGTTCAGCGTTCCCAGGAAATTGTTGACCGCCCCCCCGCTCGCGCGAATGTCATCGCTCGCCGTCCCGAAGGTCCGGGCATAGGCGTTTTCATTGAAGGGAAACGAGTTGTAGTTGATGTCGAAAACAAGAACCGTGATTTTCGTGAGGCCCAGGCCGAAACCACAACCGATCGACACGTTGGACTTCCAGAAATCGTTGAATTCCTCGGGAGTCAGTGGCGAGGACATCCCGGTATTCACATAGACGTAGCTTCCCTTCGACGTGGACGCGCTTGCCCGGGGGGGCGCCGTCGTCCCCTCCGAGGCGCTCCCCTGGACGAGCGGATTCGGGTCGGAGGCTTTTTCCCCCGGCGTCTGGTTTAGAGCGTCAGGCGAAAGGTATTGTTCGCGGTAATTCTTCAGCCACTCCACCGTCTTGGGCGTCTGGGTCATGTCCTTGAAATAAAACTCGTAAGCGTCTTTATATTTCCCCTGTTGGTGTAGCTTGATGCCTTCGGCGTAGTTTTCCTTGTCGGCGAGGTTGGGATCCGCCCAAACCGCCGGGGGAGACGCGACCCAAACGAACATCAAAACTACCGCCAAGACGCATGGAAGCCGGTTCATGGGTTTCTCTCCGGAAGTCAGGTCCGTACGGTCCAGGGACATTATAACCCTTCGGAAAGCGGCGGGAAGACGTTCATCGCGGTTATTCAGCCCAACACGATTTCGCGAGCCTCGAATGAAACCGCGCTTATCGCCGGATCAGGAGTTTCCCGATCGAGCGGTTGCCCTTTTTGTCCTCCGCCACCAAGTAATACACACCCGAGGACAAAGGCACGTTTTGATCATCCACGTCGCCCAGCAACACGGCGCCCGTGGCCTGTGAAGGGTATTCCCGAGTCAGAATTCGGCGCAAGGCCGTGGTGTAGACCTTGAGGGTAATGTCCTTGGGACCGTCGCCACCCACGTCCACCCACACCCTCAACAAGTCACCCCCAGGCACGTCAGGAGTGGCGTAAGGAAACGGGTTCGGATAAGGCTGTGGAACACCCAACACCCCGTTCCCCGACGCGCGGGTAGGGGTCGGGGTGAACGTGTGGGACGGGGTGGGCGTGTCGGGAATCCAGGTTCCCGTGGGCGTACCGGTGGGCGTGGCGGTGGGTGTGGCGCTGTCGGTCGCTGTGGGCGTGGGGGTCAGGACACAGCCCCGCACCAGACGGATGTTGTCCACATACAAAGCCCCCATGGCGGTGGGGCCATTCTGGCTGTTATAGATGAAATACAACATATCCAGAACGGCCGTAGGCGCGATATCGCTTCCCTCGAAGTTCAAGGTGAAGGTCAGGTTGTTGTTGGCCCCGCCGTTTAAACTGAACATGTTGGGCGACGTGATCGCCTTTCCTGTCTCGCCGCCGCCGTCCACGCGGAAGAAGAG
>CAZSKE010000133.1:3916-6354 GCA_964607325.1 uncultured bacterium
GCCGGAAGCGGTGATGAACGCCGGGTCCGCGTACACGTCGAGAATCATCCGGTACTCGCCGCCCCACGATTTCGGGCTGAAGGCCCCGGTCAAGTTGAGCACTTGGTTGTTCCAACCCGTGCCCGTGACGATGTCCACCTTGAGACATTTGGAACCCTGGGTAATGGCCCCGGGGGGGGCGCCGGAGGAGTCCACCGTGGTGATGTTGGCGTTGTTCCCGAGCCACATCCCGTTCTCCCCGAGCGTTTCGCCGCCGTTGAACACGGTCACGCAAGTCGTGGAGACGGGTGTCGGGGTGATGGTCAAGGTGATGGTGGGCGTGCGGGTGATCGTGAAGGTTCGGGTGGGTAAGGTGCCCGTGGCGGTGGGGGTCGGGGTGTGGGTCACCGTCGGGGTTTCAGTCAAAACCGGCGTGAAATCGGACGGGCATCCGGTTTCCGTGACCGCCGCGGCTAAACGCTGGGAGACCGGGAGCCCGTTGTAAGCCGTCGGGTTGAAGGAACAATCCGAGATGAGGACCGGCGAGGAGTTGCGATGGAAGTCCCAAGCCGCCCAGCTGTAGCCTCGTTGCGCCATCCAATCCAGGACCGTGGTGACCCAGGCGCCGGTGGCATAGCCTGGGTACGCGCTTTCCTGGCAGAGTGAGCAACTGGTCGCGTCGGTCTGGTTCTGGCCGAACTCCCCGATGATAATGGGATACAGGTCGCCCGCGGGTTTGATCCTCGAGTCACCCAGCGCGGGGGTCCAGGGGTTTCCCTTCCAGGGATAGATGTGGGAGGAATAGGCCACCCCGCGGCCTCCGGGGAGATCCGTGAGAGCGTTGGACGGCACCCCCGTGAGGTCGTACCCCCAATCCAAGCCGCCCGCTACCACGATGTTCTGGGCTCCCACTCCTCGGATGGTTTCGAGTAGGCTCTGCAGGCCGGGGGTGTGGAACCCGCCCGCGTCTCCCCCATTGCGCCAGATATCCCACGAGACGCTCTTGGGCTCGTTGTACAGGTCGAACATCACGGCGGGATGGTTCGCGTATCGCGTCGCCACGTTGATCCAAAAATCGATCGCATGGTCGTCGGGCATGTTTTCCTGTTGATACCCGGTGCCCCAGACGCCCCGGCCGGACCAATGAAGGTCCAGAAGGACATAGACGTTCTTGGCGGCGCAGATTCCCACGATGGCGTCCACCATGCTCCGGTAGAATTCCTGGTCGGGGTTGGCGTCTTTCACGTTCCCCACGCCGAACCAGAAGTCCTGGCTCAGAGGAAGCCGGACCAGGTTGGAGCCCCATTGCGTGACGGCGCCGTTCACCATGCCGAGGATGTTGCCGCAGGCCCCGCCGTCCGTGCCGGAACTGTTGTACTCGAGGCTGTCCGTGTTGACGCCGCGCAGGACGATGGTGCAACCCGACGCCGTGGAAACAAACTGGTTACCCTGGACCATGAGCTCCACGGGAACGGCCCAGGCGAACGAGCAGACCAGGGTGGAAAGAAGGCTTATCAGAAGACGACGTTTCATGGGCGGAGGATCCTTCGGGATTCCGGTGCCCTCGCTCTCCAAATTCGCGAACCATGGGTTCGCCGATACGAGACGAGGGTCACCCTCACTTCCTTCCGCGGGCCATTCGCCCGCGGTCCAAAATTTCAGGGTGACCGGGTACCCGTTTTACCGGGCGAGTTAAACATACCCCTCGCGCCAGGGTTATCGAGCCATTTATTTGATTATCGACTGATAAATTCTTGAATCCCGGTTTCAGGGCTCGCCCGACCGGGGCTCCCCCACCTTTATCTCTTGAGAACCATCACTTTCTTGCCAAAGTTCCCGGAAGAGGTGGAAAGCGTCACGAGATAAAACCCGCTGGAAACGAATTGTCCCGCCCGGTTCTTCCCGTCCCAAGCCAGGAAACGGCTCTCAGTCCCGACCGGGCCGTCCCAAAGGACCGCCACGCGCTCCCCGGAGGAGTTGTAAATCGACAAGGTGGCGCGCGATGGGGCGTTCAGCTTGAAACTGATTTTCGCCGATTCACCCCCGAGGGGGTTGAACCGGTTGCCCCAAACGGTCAAACCGGCGTCGAGGGAAGGCGTGGCCGTGGCCGATCCGGTGGGCGTCGGGGTGAGCGTATCCGTGGGGGTCGGAGTGGGGGTGGAAGTGTACCAAGTGCCCGTGGGTGTTTCGGTCGGGGTCACCGTGCAAGTCGCCGTCCAGGTGGCCGTCGGGGTGACCGTGCATGTCCATCCTTCCACCCCACCGCAAGGCATCACGATCATCACAAGCGTGTCCTGGATCCCGTCGTGATCGTTGTCCATGTCGGGCGCCATGTTGCGAGGCGTCTCCGAATCCCAGACTTTCAGCCGTAACGAATGGGAGCCGCTCGACAAAGGGGCGCCCACCACTTCCCCCTTCCATACCAGACCGAGGGCCGCGCCCCAGGGCAGTTCCGAATC
>CAZSKE010000134.1:0-6322 GCA_964607325.1 uncultured bacterium
TTTTCGCGACAGACCGGCAGGACGGCCCCGGATAGCACCTTTCCCGTCCACCCGGACGGGTCGGCGTCGAATTCCGGGGGGAAGGAAGCCGCGAGGTAAAGGGGGCGCATCCGCCGGATCCACGCCTCGAGGAAACGCCGCGCCTCCGACAATCCTTTCGCGCCGGGTTTCGGGAAGGTCCGCAGACCGGCGGCCCGCAACACCCGATGGGCCGCGCGCCCTTTTTCAAACAACGGATCCACCCGAAGGGCCGCGTGGAAGCGCGGGTCCTTCCGAAAGCCGTTTTCCCAGACAACGCGTTCCCGTTCGTCGAAGGGATCGTTCGTCATCACCACGTCCCGCACCCCGGCCAGGCGGAAAACCCGGTCCACGCGTTCCGCGAGGGTTCCGCGCGCGAACCCTTTCCTCAGGGCCTCGAAATCACGGGCGTTCCCCCGCGACCCCAGGCGCGCGGCGGCGGTCAAAACGCCGCGGCAGGCCTCGCTCACCGGGAACCGCTCGACGAAGAGTTCCCGCCAGGCCTCCCGCGCGCGCCGCGCGGGCGGCAGGGATAGGAAGGCGGAGGGACTCAAGCGGGAAAACCGCAGGGTTTCCGCGGCCAGATAGTGGTACGAGAGCATCTCGTCCCAACCGGACAGGAGAAGGTCCCCGAATCCCGGGGGGAAAAGATGCGTGTGGATGTCCGTGACGGGCGTTTCGTTCAAAACCCCGCGCAGGGTCCGTAATAGGCCGGCTTTCGACTTATCCAACGCTGTTCTCCGGGATTTGATCCTGATCCATCATTCCGAGTGGAACGAGGAATCCGCTAGAAGGCGAAAAGCAGATCCCTCGCTCCGCTCGGGATGACATCTTTGAATCTTAGCCGACGGCTGGAGTTATTACCTTTCCACCCTCGCCGTTTTCGAGTCGATCAACTTCTCCACTTCCTTCAGGTTGGCCATGCTGGCGTCCCCCGGCGTGGTCATGGCCAGGGCGCCATGCGCGGCGCCGTAGTCCACCGCTTGTTTCAGGGACATCCCCCGGAGGAGGGCGTAGAGGAAACCCGAGGCGAAACTATCGCCGCCGCCCACCCGATCGAGGATTTCCAGGTCGTTGCGCTGAACCGCGCTCACCCACGCCCCGTCGGCGAAGGCCACGGCGCCCCAGTCGTTGCGGGTGGCCGTGCCGGCCCTCCGTAACGTGGCCGCCACCACCTTGAGGTTGGGGAAGGCCCGTTGGACCTGCCGAAGCAGTCCCTCATAAGCCGCGGGGTCGATCCGCTCGAAGTCCTTGCCCGCGCCCGCGCGACCGAACCCCAGGGCGGCGGAAAAATCCTCCTCGTTGCCGAAAAGAACGTCCGCCTCCGACACGAGGCGGGTGTTCAGTTCCGCCACGCGCTCGGGGCCGCCCGAGGTCTTCCAGAGGGAGGGCCGGTAGTTGAGGTCGAAGGAAACCACGGTCCCGGCGCTTTTAGCGGCCCGCATGGCCTCCAGGGCGACCTCTCCCGTCGAGACGGAGAGGGCCGCGAAGATGCCGCCGGTGTGGAAGATACGCGCGCCCTTCGTCTCGAAGATGGATTTCCAGTCGAAATCGCCCGGCGCGATCTTCGACGCGCAACTGTTGCCGCGGTCGGACACCCCCAAGGCCGCGCGAACCCCGAACCCGCGCTCGGTGAAGTTCAAGCCCACGCGGGAATCGCGCCCCAAGCCGTCGAAGGGCTTCCAACGCACGAGACCCAGGTCCACCCCGCCCGCAAGCATCAGGCCTTCGGTCAGGCGGCCCAAATCATTGTCGGGCAAGGCCGTGGCGATGGCCGTCTTGAGGCCGAAACAACGGCTCAATCCCCGGGCCACGTTGTATTCGCCGCCGCCCTCCCAGACCTGGAAACTCCGCGCCGTGCGGATGCGTCCCTCGCCGGGGTCCAGCCTCAGCATGACCTCGCCCAGGGACACCAGATCCCAGGCCGCCTCGGTTTTGAAATCCATGATTCCCACGGTTCGATCCCTTCATGAATCTCCGCGCGGCAAACGACGCGGTATTCCCAAAATCCATCCCTCTCCCTTAAGGGAGAGGATGAAGGTGAGGGTGACTAGCGGAAATCTCAATCCCCCTCACCCAGCCCCTCTCCCCCGCGGGCGAGGGGCATCACTCTCAAACCTTCAACCGCTTGGCCAGGGCCAGGACCGCCGCGGCCCTGCCCTGGAGGGCGCTGAAATCACCCGACTGCAACTCGGATTTCAAGATGAACTCGGACCCCAGGCCCAGGGCGAAAGCGCCCGCGTCGAACCAGGCCCGCAGGTCCCCTTCATCGGGTTTGACGCCGCCGGTGGGCAGGGCCTTCACCCAGGGACAGGGGCCCCTCAACGCCTTAAGGAAGGCGGGACTCAGGATCGAGGCCGGGAACAACTTGATGATCACGCAATGGTTGGCATGGGCCGTGAGCACCTCGGTGGGCGTCATGCATCCCGGGATGTAAGGAAGGCCCGCCTCCCGGCAGGTCGTGGAGACCTCGGGCACGAAACCCGGCCCCACCAGGAAGGAGGCCCCCGCGAAAGAGTAGTCCCGGGCCGTCTTGGAATCGGTGATCGACCCGGCGCCCAACACCAGCGGCTTCGCCTGGTTCGCGTTCCATTGGTGGACCGCCTTGAAGACCTCCAACGCTTGGGGGTTGCGGTGCGTGAGTTCCAGGGCCGTGAAACCGGCCCGGCCCAGGGTTTCGCACAAGGCCAGGGCCGTGGAAGTATCGCCCGTGCTGAAGAGAGGCAGGAGGGGGACCTCCGCCAGGGCTTCCAATAACTTGTCGGTCGGCGTCATGGTTTCCCTCCCGGCCCATGCTTCCCGCATGACATCGGACCCATCACTTGCCAACCGTTGAACAACCGGCGGATTCGTTCCGGTGACATTCATTCATTCCAAGGGAGTGGGATTCCCGGCCACCATGGAGCCTTGGAGATCTTGGCGGGCGCGGTTTTGAGCGCGGGGACCCACCCACGGATCACGCCCAAGGTCCTTGAATTGTAACCCCTGCGCGGAATGCCGATCAATCGAACGGGAAGATTAATCGGCGCGGACGCATCAAGACCATTAAAATACCATGTCGATCCAGGCCACCCGGCCGTCAGCGGCGTGGTTCACTCCAACCCTAAGAGCGACATCATGAAAATCAAGAACGCGCGGGTCATCATTTGTTCCCCGAGCCGGAACTTCGTCACGTTGAAAATCGAGACCGAAAACGGGCTGACCGGCATCGGCGACGCCACCGTGAACGGGCGCGAACTCGCGGTGGCCAGTTACCTGACGGACCACTTGATCCCCCTCCTCATCGGGCGGGACGCCTCCCAAATCGAGGACACCTGGCAGTACTTCTACAAGGGCGCCTATTGGCGGCGGGGGCCCATCACCATGGCGTCCATCTCGGCCGTGGACGTGGCGCTTTGGGACATCAAGGCCAAGGCCGCGCGGATGCCCCTGTACCAGCTGTTGGGCGGACGCAGTCGTGACGGAGTCCTGGTGTACGGCCACGCCAACGGCCGGAACCTGAAGGAGACGCTGGAGGCCGTCAAGAAGTACCGGGACCTCGGCTTCAAGGCCATCCGAGTGCAATGCGGCCTTCCCAACCTGAAGAAGATCTACGGCATCGGGCAGGGCCGGGCCTACGAGCCGGCGCAGAAAGGCATGCCGCCCGAGGAGCGCTGGGACACGGCCGAATACATGCGCTTCGTGCCGACAGTCTTCGAGGCCGTGCGCAAGAAGTTCGGCGACGATCCGCATCTTTTGCACGACGTCCACCACCGGCTCTCCCCCAACGAGGCCGCGCGCCTCGGCAAGGACCTGGAGCCCTACCGTCTCTTCTGGCTGGAGGACGCCACGCCCGCCGAAAACCAAGAGTCTTTCCGGCTCATCCGCCAAAGGACCGTCACGCCGCTCGCCGTGGGCGAGGTCTTCAACACCGTGTGGGACAGCAAGCAATTGATCCAGGAACAACTCATCGACTACATCCGGTGCGCGGTGCTCCACGCGGGCGGCTTGACCCACATGCGCGTCATCGCCAACCTCGCGGCCATGAACCAGGTGCGCACAGGCTGTCACGGCGCCACGGACCTGTCCCCGGTCACCATGGCGGCCGCCCTGCATTTCGACACCTGGGTCCCCAATTTCGGCATCCAGGAATACATGCGCCACGAGCCGGTGGTGGACCAGGTTTTCCGCCACCATTACCGCTTCAAGGACGGCTTCTTGAACATCGACGACACGCCGGGCCACGGGGTGGAGATCGACGAGAAGTTGGCCGCGAAATACCCCTACGAACGCGGCTATCTCCCCGTCAACCGCCTCACCGACGGGACCGTATGGGACTGGTAGGCGGCCGTCAAAGAATCGTCCACCTGGGCGTCGGCAATTTCCACCGCGCCCACATGGCTTGGTACACGGCGCGCGCCAACGCGGCATCCGGGCAGGATTGGAAAATCACCGGCGTCTCCCTGCGCCGTTCCGCCCTGCGCGACGCGCTTTCCCCCCAGGGCTTCGCTTACACCCTCGAGATCCAGGACGGTGTCCTTCCCCGTTATGAGCGGCTGGAAGCGCTTGAAAAAGTCCTGGTCGCCCCCCACGACCTTCCCACGATTCTCGAAGCCTTGGCGGATTCCGACTGCTCCATTATTTCGCTGACCGTCACGGAAAAAGCCTATTGCTTGCGGCCCTCCGACCGTCGGTTGGATCTCCATCACCCGGAGATACGCTCCGACCTGGACGGCCAGATACCACGGACCGTCCTGGGCGTCTTGGCGGCGGGGTTGGACTTGCGGATGCGGCGGGGAATCCCCGCTCCCACGGTGATGTGCTGTGACAACCTGCCGTGCAACGGGCGCGTGCTACGGCAGGCCCTGCTCGATTACCTTTCGGCGCGCCCGAGCGCCCTGAACGCGTATGTCGCCGAAAAAACCTCGTTCCCCTGCAGTTTGGTCGACCGTATCGTGCCCGCCACCACGGACGAACTGAGGGACCGGGTGAAGGCGGCCACGGGTTTCGCCGACGCCTGGCCCGTCTCCTGCGAGGACTTCAGCCAATGGGTGGTCGAGGACCGTTTCGCGGGGCCGCGTCCCGCCTGGGAAACGGCGGGCGTGGAATTCGTGAAGGACACGGCCCCCTACGAAAAGCGGAAACTGCGGATGCTCAACGGGGCCCATTCCTGCCTCGCGTACTTCGGCCTGCTGGCCGGGAAGACGTACGTGCACGAGGCCGTGGCCGATCCTCGGTTGCTCGACAAGGCGCGCGCCGTCATGACCGAGGCGTCGGAAACCCTCGAGGGGCCTGTCAGGGAAACCGCCCCCGATTACGCGCGAGCGCTCGAAAAGCGTTTCGCCAACACCGGACTGCGCCACGAGCTGAGGCAGATCGCCATGGACGGAAGCCAGAAACTGCCGGTCCGGATCCTTCCGCCCCTCCAGGAACGCCTTGCCCGCGGCATTCCCTCGCCGGGGTTGGAGGGCGTCCTGGCGGCCTGGGCCGCCTTCGCGGTCTCCGAACTCGAGGCCGGGAGGGTTCTGCGGGATCCCGCCCACGAAAGGCTAAAAAACGCCTGCGCGCGCTCCACTTCCCCCGCCGCCATGCTCGCGGAAATCCTGAAGGGCCCGGACGTTTTCGGGGGATTCTTCGCGGATCAGCCGGGCGCTTACTCAAGAACGCTTCAGATGTCGCGTGGTCTATTCTGAAATCCTAAAACCGCGTCCAACACCGGTTCACTGATCTGATAAGATGCGTGATCGGTCACGCCTTTTCGATGGGAACTTCCATGCCTGAAATCATCAAGCCCTCTCCCGCCCCGGACGGGGCCGTCCGCCTCGGGACCTTTAAGGGTGTTTTTCTTCCCAGCATCCTCACGGTGCTGGGCGTCATCCTGTACCTGCGGATGGGATGGATGGTGGGACAGGTCGGCCTCGCAAGCGCGGTGTTCCTCATCACCCTGGCCTCCTCCATCACCTTTTTGACGGGCCTTTCCATCTCCGCCACCGCCACCAACATGCGGATCGGGAGCGGCGGCGCTTACTACATGATCTCCCGATCCTTCGGTTTTGAGGCGGGGGCGGCCGTGGGTCTCCCCCTCTACTTTGCCCAGACCCTCGGCATCTCGTTTTACTTGGCGGGTTTTTCCGAATCCCTCCTTCTTTTTTTCCCGGGGCTGGATCCCGTCCTTCCCGCCCTCGGAGGCCTTGTCCTGCTGGGCATCCTGTCCTACGTTTCAACGGACCTCGCCCTCAAGGTCCAACTCATCATTTTCGCCCTCACCGCGGCGTCCCTCGCATCCTTCGCGCTCGGCAGTCCCATGTCGGCGAATCTGGAAAAC
>CAZSKE010000135.1:0-6281 GCA_964607325.1 uncultured bacterium
CCTCGAAAAATGGGGTCTGCTGGATAAGCGCGACCAAGCCGTCCTTGATAAGGGCGAGCCCGTCACCCGATTGCAGTTGGCTTTTTACACGGAGAAAGCCAAGAGCCGCCTGTCCGGATCCGTTTTCCCGACCCCCACGCCGGGGGGACCTGCCGAACCCACGATCCAAGCCCCGGTCAACGTGGAAGCGCCCGACATCGTGGCTCCCTCCCAGGCGGACGCCCTTCCGGGTCTTGTGGCCCCCTCCAAGGCCGACGCCCTTCCCGATCTTGTGGCGCCCCAGATGGCTCCCGCCCCCGCGCTGGAATTGCCCTCCAATCTCTCCGGGGAGATCGACGACCTTCTGAAGGCCCTCGCCGAGGAGGATCGCTACCTGAAGGCGCGCCTGAAGATCCTGTCCGAGGACACGAAAACCCGGGAAGGCGAGTTGGCCGCCCTCAAGAAAGTCCAGGAAACCGCTGAGGGCATCGCCCGCAACGCCAACAAGAATTCGGGCAACTGGAGCTTCAACACCAACAGCAAGTGGATTTTCGAGGACGTCACCGTGACGGGCCAGGCGCCCGCCGATCTCGCGGAAGGCACCCGGTTGTCGGCCCAACGCATCACCAAGATGACCCAGGAGATCTACTTCGGCATGTGGGGAAGCGTGGGGAAGGGAAGCCTGTCCACCGGCATCGGAGGTTTGGTGTCCTCTTCCAATGACGACAGTTGGCCGGTGTCCATGTACTTGGGCCGTCCGGAGTTCAAGTTGAACCTGGACGGGCGCCTCGGCGCCTGGAGCCTTTTCGCCATGGACGAGGGATTCCAATCCACGACCACCATGGGGGATTTCACCCGCGGCGTGCCTGGGGAACGCGCCAAGCAATACGAGCGGCCTTTCAACATCAAGTCGTTCGCCGACGACCAAAAGTTCGCGAAGATCTGGGACGATTACATTCGCTCCCTCGGTTTCGTGGAAACGCAGAGCTTGGTGGGCGGTGTGGGCCAATCCACCTCGGACCGTGTGTTCGACGGCGTGGTGGCCGATGGAAATGACATCCCTTTGCTGGGACCCACGCGCGTCAAGCTTCTCGCGGGCCGCATGCTACCTCTGGGGAAGCCCTGGCTTGAGTATGGCGTCAAAATCTCCCGTTCCTGGATGAAGGACCGTTTCTCCACGACCGTGGCGGGATTGTGGGTGGACGACCCCACCGGCCAGCTTCCCGCCACGCCCTCCATGGACATGCGCAACTACACCGGCGAATTCTCGATGAGCCTCAAGCCCCTCCCGATCGCCATTTCAGTCGAGGGGGCCCGAAGCCACTTCTTCACCGGCGTCGGCAATGAAGCGCCTTACGCCTTGCCGCTCATTGGCCAGGCCTTCCAGATTCAGGCCGCCTCCTATCCTTTCAACTTCTACTGGCAGGATATCCGCCCCGAGTACGCCAATTTCCAGAGCAAGGTGAGCCTGACGGGGTTCAACTTGTCGCGATATGGCTACGGCGCGCCCGATATCGACGGCAACGTGGACCGCTATGGCGAGATTGGCGAGGCCAACCAGCTTCATTCCAACCGGAAGGGTTATCGCGCGAACCTCGGTTGGAACGGACGGCGCGATCCCTGGATGCAGAAAAGCCTGCCGGCGTTTTTCGATTTCTTCGTTCTCAACATCGACTTCGCCAATCGCGAGGAACGCGTGGCCATGCAGAGCGCCAACGGTTATTACCTCGTCGAGCCCTGGCGCTTTGTGGAACCCTTCTTCGGTGATAACGAGGGGGTCTGGGGCCTGGACCTGAACGGCGGTTACGGCGGTTACGGGAGCGCCTCGCCGGTGCGTTCCACCCAGATGATCAACACCCGCGACATCCGCGCGCAACGTCTCACGACCCTCTGGGGCGCCCCGCCCTCGGGGCGTTGGGAGATTGGGCCCGGCCTCGAGGAAATTCGCTACAGGTTTTGCCAGAACACCGAGCGCATCCCACTCCTGGATCCCGCGACCGGGGACCACTTGTCGCACTTGAAGACCTATCATTACCTCGCCCTCACCCACAAATGGCAACTCAACAAGCTTTACAACGGCGTCAAACCCTTGTATCTGGGCGTGTATCTCGCCAATAACCGCGTGTCCGGCAAGGCTGTCACGACCGGACAAAACGACATTGACGACCTGTTGACGCAGAAGGTGCTCGACGTCACCCTCCGGATCGGCCGTATCCTGCCCTACACGGACATCCTGGGGCATTGGGCTTCCGAAAAGTGGGACAGCGCCTACACGATTCCTTTGGTGAGCTACACGACCAAGAACACGGGGTTGGGCTTGGATTACGACATCCCCTGGGGTAGCGCCAAGCTGGGCTTGCGGTGGAACCACGTGATTTTCGAGAGCCAATACGTTCCCGCGAACAACTACAAAACCGAACAGCTTTACGGTTTGGGGGTCTTCAGGTTCTGATCATGCGAACGAAACGTCTTTTACCGCTCCTCGCGCTCCTGGCCTTCTCGGCCTGGGGGCCCGTCGGTGCTTGGGCGCGTCATGGCGCTCCGGCTTCCACCGACCGGGACGCTTGGATCAACGATTCCTTGCGGAAGTTGGCGGAGCAAGGTTTCCTGCCCAAGGCTTCCGCGCCTTACGAGAGTTTCTCCAACCTGGAAGCCGCCGAATCGGTGGCCCGGGCTTCTGAACGGTTGTTGGCCCAGTTACCGGAGCTGGAACTGCCTCCGATGGAACCTTTTCCCGGCGACAGCGTCGCCGCCCCCGCGGCCCCCAAGCCCACCGTTGTTTCTTCCGAACCCCTGAAGGGCCCCGCGATGGCGATCCCCGGCACGCCGTTGGCGGCCACGCCTGAGCTTCAGAGGTTGGTGGTGGAGTACCGCAAGGAATTGGCGGCCATCGGCGTGGACGTGGACGCCGTGGTGAAACGCATGAAAGCCCGTAAAGCCCTCTATGAGACCCTGGCCGAACGCCAGAAGCGGTCCCTGGTTCGTACCGGAGCCGAGGTCAGCGTGTATGCGCGTGGCTACTTCAACAGTTATCAGACGTTCGGTTCCGGGGCGGGCAAGCAGGACGAAGGGTCGGTGTTGAACGACATCCGATTCCGAAGTGTGCCGGTGCCCAAGCTCCTGTTCGAGGCCACGTTGCGCGTGTGGGGCACTTACGGAAAATATTTCCAGGATACGGTCCAGAAGGTGGAGTTCCGAACCCTCACCTTGACGAGTTACAACGAGTACGCCACCATCCAAGCGGGCGATTTCTTCCACCACCTGACCCCCCTCTTGCTTTGGAACTACACGCCGGTTTACACCTTGTTGGAACCCCGGCCTTTCAAGTGGGAGCGTGTCGACCGTGAGGAACTGGTGTTGATGGACCAGGGCCCCGATTGGCGTTTGCGAGGTGGACGCGTTCACAGCCGCCTGTCCTGGCCCGACGGCATCTATTTGAACCGGGCGGCGTTGGATATCGCCGCGGGTCCCGTCAAGGCCGCCACCACGGGCGATTTCGCCAGTTACTGGTCCACCGCCCAGGGTGTCTTGGAGATGGCCGATCGTAACATCGTCTTGAAGGCCACTGGGATGAGGTTGTGGGACGATTTGCACAGCGCGCCCGTGGGCTATGTGGCGGACTTCCCGAAGACCTGGGCCCAGAACTACGAGCTCGGGAGCGCCAATCCGAGTCTCACGATTCCCCTGTCCAAGGACATGAGGCTCGTGGGCAACTGGGAAGGGGCCTTTGGCCGTTACAACGAGGACAAGATGAACGGGGGACGGTTGTTCCATGACTGGGCTTCCCTTGGATGGGGCGGGTTGTATTACAAGAACGCGCTCGAATTGACGGGCAAGACCTACGACATCGGCCCCCATTTTTACTCGCCGGGCGCACAGACTCTTCGTTACACCCCGGGACCGGGCATGGGATTGGCCGCCCCGCAGGGATATATCAACAGCTCGGAATCCCGCGACCTGGGGTTGCCCGGGTACCGCAACCGCTTCCTCTTTAGCGATGTCAGTCGGCCTTCCTTCGCGCCTTACGACCGTCGGGAAGAGCTGATCTTCCCTTACGGAGACGCCACCCCGAACCGGAAGGGTTTCTCCGCGGGAGGAGCGATGCGGTTCGGCAAGAAGGGCTGGTTCAAGCCGCGCGGGTACTACACCACCGCGGAGGAGATCAAGCCCAACTGGGTCTTGGTGACGCAGTCGGCGCCCTCCCTCGACGCCATCGTGGATGTTGAAAGCGGGTTGGTGGCTAGGACTCCCCGGAAGTTCACGGGGTTGGACGCGGCCGTGGAGCTCGACTTGGCGGCCGCCATGGGCAAGAAGAACGCCCTGGCCCTGGGCGCCGAGTACAAAAGCCAGACCAGCGACCTCGGGTTGGACGCCGGCCTGTACCCGGATGGCTACCGGAACACCTACAAGTCGGACACGATCGTGGCCTATCTCGATGTGGTGCCGCCGCATAAATGGTTCAAGTGGGCCGACATCACCCTGGCGTACAAAACCAACAAGGTGGCTGGTCCCGAATACAACCTTTCGAACACCGTTTTGACCGCCTATCCCTTCTACGCGGTGCCTGACGCGATCGGATCCTACACGCTGGTTTACAACAGCGAGGTCACCACTGAAATGGCCTTCGGTCTCCAGTACAAGCCCGCCAAGCAAATCACCCTGCGGGGCGATTGGGTGGGCACGACGCGCAAGCCGATCGACCCCGTCACGAAAAAGCAAGCGGTCGATCCCGTCACGGGCGATCCGATTTATTCGCACCGAGGACAACTTTGGAGGGTGATGTATGAAGCGTCCTTCTAACGCGCTCCTCGCCCTCGCGCTCGCCCTCGGTTTGGCCGTCGGCGCGTCCGCGGCGGACCTGTTCTCCACGGTTTCCGCGGCGGATCCTTCGGTGGCGAGGCTTCAAAAGCTGGAAGCCTGGGGCTTCCTGCCGTCCGGTTCCGTTCAAGGCACGCTCACGCGGTATGACGCCGCCGCCCTCATCCTGAAGGCGGAACAAGGCGCGCGAGAGAAGGGCTATCTGGTCTTGGCCCAGGCGGATTTGGACCTTTCGTCGGGCGAGGAAGTCGTGATCCACCAGGACAAGGCCCAGCCGGCGCCGGGGGACACCCCCGTCCCCGCCGATGCGGGCGCGGTCGAAACAGCCGCTCCGGAAGCCGAGCCATCCCCGGAGGAGGTCCGCAAGACATTCAAAACCTTGCAGGACGCTTACGATTACGAGCTTTCCCAGGTCAAGAAAGAGACCCAGAGGATCAAGGACCGCATCGACAAGATGGAGGCACAGGATTACCCGTTGTGGAAACGCGTGAGGGCGTTGGCCAATGACGCCACCATTTCCCTGCACGGGTTTGGCCGCGCCCACTGGAACATGAACAAGCAGTTCGGGACCCTCTCGTCGGCGGGCCCCGTCACCACGGTCTGGAACGGGGTCGCGCTCGTCTCGAACCCGCTCAACAATATCGTGTTTCCCCTCCTCCCCCTCAACCAGGGGAAGGGAAGCGCCATGCTGGATCTCGACCCCACGGGCACCGTTTGCAAGGAACTGAAGTGGAACGCCGTCCTGCGGCTCTCCACCGATTTCACCTCGGGCGAGGTCGGCAACACCTACACCATGAAGCGGATCATGGTTCATTTCGACCCGCCATTCCTGTCGAGCGTCGTGGGCGATTTCGACATGCATTGGACGCCCTTGACGATCTGGAACCGCAACAGCCTGGACAAGATGTTCGCGCCCGAGGTCCTGACCCGATGGGATGACTACATCAAGTACCCGATTTTCATCCACCAGGCTCCCGACATGCCCCTGCGCGGGGTGAAGGTGGGCAGCGCCGTTCAGTGGCCCAAGTCCAAGGTGTTGGATTCCTTCCGGGTCGACACCTTCGCGCACATGTTGCGGAGCGGTTTTTCGAAGGGTTACATCGCTCACAGATACGGGGGCTGGATTTTCGGCGCCATGGGCGAGTTGAAGGCTCGCAAGTACTTTTCGGTGGCCGGTTACGGGCTTTTGTTCGACGAGCCGCTCGATAGCGACATGCCGGGTTCTCTCTACGACCCCCTGAACACCAACAGCTGGGCCCAACAATACCGGGTGACCAGCCTCCAGCCCCGATTGGAAACCAACTCGGGAGACCTCACCCTGGGCGCGGTCATGGAATTGGCCGGCACGAAGTACCGTGACGACAAGCGCGACGAGGCCCGGACGATCGAGGATTGGGCCGCCTTGGGCGGGCCTTACCTGCAATACAAGGAAACGTCCTTCAAGTTGCAATACGTGAACGTGGGCTACAACTTCTTCTCGCCAC
>CAZSKE010000136.1:0-337 GCA_964607325.1 uncultured bacterium
CACGCCCACCCCGAGCCCGACGTGCACCTCCACGGACACACTTGTTTCCTCCCCGACGGACACGCCCACCCCGGTCGGCACCGACACCCCGACCGACACGCCATCGCCCACCGCGACCTCGACCCCGAGCGCGACCGCGACCGTCACCTCCACCCCGGGTTTGTCGGGGCTTCGGATCGAGCCCTCCGTCCTTCCCGGTCCCGTGACCTTGTTTTGGGAAAACGCCATGGCGGCGGATCGGCTTCAACTGAAGGTTTTCACCAGTTCCTTCCGTCTGTTGAAATGCTTGTCCTTCGACAAGGAAACGCAAAAGGATCAACACGCGATCGGCCCCCAA
>CAZSKE010000136.1:347-6263 GCA_964607325.1 uncultured bacterium
CTGGTTTTGGATGGTTTGGACGACCGGGGGAAAAACCTTCCGTCGGGGACCTATTTTCTTTTCCTCGGGGCCAAAATGGGCCGGGGCGCTTATACGGCCAAGACCCAGGTGCGCGCCCCCTAGTGGACGCTGGAAAAGTCCGGGCCCTTCCACGGGCGGAGGGCCGTGAGTTTATCGAGGGGGCGGGATCTTTTCCCCGCGCCGAGCGCGGCAGGCGGGGAAGGTGACCCACGAGCCAATATTTGAAACCCGGTTTGAATGTGATATTCTTTCCGTCCTTCGGATCCCTTGAGACCCCTTGAATGGGGAGGAGCGCCATGAAAAAGAAGAAAATAGCCGTCGTGGGAGCCACCGGTGTGGCGGGGCAACAGTTCCTGGCCTCGCTTTCGGGACACCCGTTTTTCGAAATCGTCGCCTTGGCGGCCTCCGAGCGTTCCGCGGGCAAAAAATACAAGGACGCCATCACGGATTCCAACGGCGCGTTCCGCTGGTACTGCCGCGAGAAACTGGATCCGGCCTATGGCGCCTTGACGGTGCAGGACGCCTCCAAGATGGACGCCTCGAAGATGGACCTCGTCTTCAGCGCGGTGGAATCCGACGCGGCCAAGGAATTGGAGCCGATGTTCGCCAAGACCACCCCGGTGGTCTCCACGGCTTCGGCGTTCCGTTACGAGAAGGACGTCCCGATCTTCATCCCGGGCGTCAACATGGATCATGACGTCCTCATCGCCTGTCAGAAGAAAAGGCGTGGCTGGAACGGCTTCGTGACGCCGGTGCCGAATTGCACCACCACGGGACTGGCCATGGCCTTGAAGCCGTTGTACGACGTCTTCGGCATCGAACGCGTGCTGATGACTTCCATGCAGGCTTGTTCGGGCGCGGGCCGGTCGCCGGGCGTCCTCGCCATGGACATCGTGGACAACGTCATCCCCTTCATCAATAAGGAAGAGGAAAAGGTCGAGGTGGAGACCCAGAAGATCCTGGGCAAGGTCTCGAAGGGATCGGTGGTGCCGGCGGAATTTCCCGTGTCGGCCACTTGCACCCGCGTGGCGGTGCTGGAAGGCCACACCGAGGCCGTTTACGTCTCGTTGCGGAAGGCCGCCTCGGTGGAACAGGTCCGGAAGGCCCTTCGGGATTTCGGCAAGGACTTCACGCGCCTGAAACTGCCGTCCTGTCCCCCCGCGCTCATCGACGTGACCGAGGACCCTTTCCGTCCCCAGCCGAAGCTGGACCGCGACCGGGAAGACGGCATGGTAACCAGTGTGGGCCGCGTGCGTGCGGACGGCGCGCTCAAGAACGGCGTCAAGTTCGTGCTGGTCAGCCACAACACCAAGATGGGAGCCGCCAAGGGTGGCATGTTGGTGGCGGAATACCTGGTCCACAAGGGCCATATCTGAGGCGCGGTCGGCCGTCCACGGTCAGCCGTCGGCGTGAAAAACACGCGGGGTCCGCTTCGGGTTGACAGTGGATGGCGGACAGCCGACCACTGACGGCCGATGAGGGGAGGATGGCATGCAGGAAAGAAAAGGCGTCGCGACTTTCCAAGGCAACCCGTTGACCTTGGGGGGACCCGAGCTCAAGGCGGGGGATGTAGCGCCGTCCTTCGCGCTTTTGAACAACCAACTTCAGACCGTCACCTTGGGCGATTACAAGGGGAAGACCCTTTTGATCTCCGTGGCGCCGTCCCTCGACACGCCGGTATGCGCCCTCCAGACCCGGCGGTTCAACCAGGAGTTGAAAAGCCTTCCCGCCTCGGCCGCCGTGATCACCGTGACCGCCGACTTGCCGTTCGCCCAGGCGCGTTTTTGCGGGGCGGAGGGTCTCACCATCACCACCTTGTCGGACCACCGGGAAATGTCCTTTGGGGACGCGTATGGAACCCATGTTCTGCAACTCCGGTTGGAGACCCGGGCCTTGTTCGTGGTGGGCAAGGACGGGGTTCTGAAGTACGCGCAATATGTGAAGGAAATCACCCAGGAACCCGATTACGAACCCGCGCTGGCCGCTTTAAAGGCCGATCTTTGATTTTCTCGGCCTAAAAGCCCGGGGGGGATCCCGTTCCGGAACCGGCGTTCTCCGGCGGGGGTCCCACCCTCCATCGGGCCACGCGGAGGAGCGGGGACTTCCGCGATCCCGAAAACGAAAACAGGATGAAGTCCGCCTCCACCGTGGTTAAGATGGTAGTCTTCTCTGAAACCTTGCGGAGGAACACCCGTTCCTATGTGGATTCCATACGTTTTTTTCCTGACCATCCTGGGTGTTTACCTTCGGACCTTCTGCGCTTCCTTTAATATCAACGACTCGGGCGAGACCATCCTCGTCTGCACGCGTCTCACCATCAGCCATTCGCCCGGGTACCCCCTGCACGCCCTTTGGGGCAAGTTCAACAATGTTCTCATGGATTTCGGACAGCCCATGATGCGTGTCACCCTGGCCTCGGTGACCATCAGCGCCCTGTCCGTGACGTTGTTGTACCTCATCCTGCGGAAAGTCTTTCGCGAGGCGCTGGAAGCGAAACCGGCGTCGAAAGACGGGAACCATTCGGTGAGCGCTTGGCTGGTGGAAACACCCGCGTTGGCGGGCGCCTTGATGTTCGCGTTCTCGTACCAGCATTGGTTCCAGTCCGGCGGCGCCAAGGGGGGCATCTACACCCTCAACACCTTCCTGACCCTGTTCATCGTGCACGTCCTCCTTCGGATGGATCACCGCGGCTGGGCGCCCAAAGCCTTGATCTGCTTCGGATTCCTCTTCGGCATGGGTCTGGCCCACCATTGGCCCAACCAAATCGTCATGCTCCCCGGGTATTTCTGGCTGTTGTTCGTCACTCAAAAGAAGATCCAGGGGGAGGGACTGCGGAACGAGGCGAGGCGGCCGACCTCCATTATTCTTTTCGGCGCGACCTTTTTCGTCGCCTCCGTGGCGTTCCTTTCCCAACCGCCGGACGGGAGCCAGAGCAACGCGGCGATCGGCCTGCTCATGACGCTGGGCAAGGCGTTCCTGGTGGGGCTCGCCCCCGTGGTGATCATGATGTTGTTGAAGGTGTTCGAGGGGACCGACGTGCTCCGAGCCCTGTGGGCCTCTACCCTGGGGCTGACCACTTACATTTTCCTCGTCATACGGGCGCACCAGGACCCGCCGGTCAACTGGTGGGAAACCGTGATCCGCAAGGGGTACAGCAATATCGGGGATCCCCGCTCTTGGGCCACCTTGAAAAGAAACCTGACCCGATTCTGGATGCAGGCCCAGGACCAGTTCGGGTCCCTCTTCACCTTTTCCGTCATCGTGCTGGCCCTGGTGGGTTTTTGGTGGATGTGGAAACGCCGGAGAAGCCTGGCCATCGGGTTCGTGTTATTGGGCGCCCTGGTGTGGGGAGGCATCATTGTTTTCAACAACCCCGCGGAGGGGTATCAGTGGACCCTGGACAACTTCTTCACGCCGATCTACCTGGTGATGGCCGTTTTCGCCGCCGCCGGCATGGCGTGTCTCTTGGAGTTCTTGCGGGAAGCCTGGGACACCCGCTTGGCCGCCGGGATCTTGTCCGTCCTCACCTTGCTTCTCGGGGCGTTCCCCCTGTTCTTGAACTGGAACCGGACCGACCAGAGCCGTTATGTCAGCTCCTACGATTACGGGCTCAACATGTTGAAAAGCGTCAATCGGACGGGAGTCATCCTGTGCAACGGGGATATCGACATTCTTCCGCTTTGGTACATGCAATTCGTTCTCAACAAGCGGCCCGAAGTGGCGAGCCTCACCATGCAGCTCATCCCCTACGAGTGGTATCGGAACCCCCTGTACGTCCAGTATCCCTTCCTGGCGGTTCCCGTGGGGCAGGACATCCGGCCCCAGACCGTGGTGCAGAACATGATCAATTTCCACGCCCAGGAACGATCCTTCTATTTCACCAACATCTTCACCGCCTCGTGGATGCAGGAGCAGAATCCCGCCACGCCCGAAGGCATGATGTGGCGCATTCCCAACACGAAGGATCTCGGGTATCCACTCACATCGGATCGGATCGACCGGCTTTGGTCCACGTACCGGATCCGCTGGGTGGATGAGCCCGACCGGGGTTATTGGGACGAGTACACCGATGTCATGAAGGATTCCTACGGGATCGGGCCGGATTACCTGGGGCGCATGTTCTTGAGCTCCCGTCTATGCCCCCAGTCCCTTTGGAGCTTCGACAAGGCCCTTCGGTACCGCCAGAAACAGACCCTGGGCACCATATACATCATGCTGGCCGACGTGTATTTGTGCCTCGGGAACATGACGGCCGCCCAGGATTCGGCCCAGAAGGCCCTCGAGTTCATGCCGGGGAATCCCTTCGCGTATCTCCGCATGGGTCAGGTGTTCCTGGCCCAGGGCAACGTGGAGAACGCGCGCCAGGCGATGCAGATCGCCTACCAGATGGCGCCCCAGGTGCCGGACATCCAGAGGGGCATGAGCCTCGTCGAGGAAGCCGCCCGCAAGAGGAGCGCCCCGGGCGCCTTCACCCCTCCCTCGGGCCGCTGAAACCCGTCGCGTGGAACGAAACATCCGATTGACCGTCGAGTACGACGGGGCGCCCTACCAGGGTTGGCAACGGCAACCCGGGCACCCCACCGTCCAGGGCGTCCTCGAGTCCAAGCTTTCGGTTCTTTGCGGCCACGCCGTGTCCTTGCGGGTGGCGGGGCGCACGGACGCGGGCGTGCACGCCCTGGGGCAGGTCTGTAATTTCCACACGACTTCCCGTCTGCCCGTCGCTCGCCTTTTCCGCGTCATCAACCAGTTGTTGCCCCACAGCGTCCGCGTGACGCGCCTGCGCGAGGCGCCCGCGGTTTTCCACTCCACATACCACGCCCGCGCCAAGTTGTATCGGTATGTCATCCGAAACGCGCGCGACTACACGGTTTTCGACCGCGGGATGTATCACCATGTCCGCCTCCCTTTGTCCTTGAGCGCCATGCGGGCCGCCGCGCGATGTTTGACGGGCAAGCGGGACTTCTCGTCTTTCTGCGGTATTTCGGGGAGGGATCGCGACCCGGTGCGGGACCTGAAAAGGATCACGGTCCGCCGGAAGGGACCGTGGATCCGACTGGATTTTTACGGCGTGTCCTTCCTGCACCAGATGGTGCGTATCCTGGCGGGCACGTTGCTTTACGCGGGGCTGGGTAAATTCAAGCCGGGCGACATTCCGCGCATCCTCGCCGCGAGGGACCGGAAAGCGTCCGGCCCCACCTTGCCGCCCAACGGCTTGTTCCTCGTGCGGGTGGACTACCCGTCCGTCCTCAAGCCCGTCCGCGCCCGGGGGCGGAGTTCGCCGCTCTCCAAGGACGAAGGCGCTTGAGACGGGAAGCCTCGTCGTTCCGTCGGCCTCCGAACGCGACCGACGCGCGCCGTTACTCGCGGGGATTTCCTCCCGGGGTTCCCTTCGCGCCCTGACGAAGCTCGTTGGAGCCGCTCGGGCTTGGGAGGAAAACGATCGCTGTCATTCGCGTGAATCCGTGGGGGATATTCGCGGTTGCGACGGCTTTTTGGCTTCGCGCGTGATTCCCCGGTTTCGGCCTGTGTTTTGAGACTCTTTATCGTAAAATGAAACCTCTGATCCATCGAAAAACAGGGGTTGGATCCCACGCCCTCAAAAGGGCGCTGAACCTGGTTTTCCAAGGTCGATCCCGATCCTTCAGAAGACCAGAACCGTTTCTTGACCTTCGGCCTTTCCCTCAGGGGCCGGCTTCTGGTGGTTTCTCATGCTAATTGACAGGATCGCGTGCGAATAATCAACGCTCGCGAAGTAACGCGTAATGAACGGAAAATATATGAAGAAGGCTAAGATAGAAAATATGCGTTCAGAATATGTACGGGAGGATCTCGGCAAGGGGATTCGGGGCAAGTATTACAAACAATATCAGGAAGGAACTAACCTGGTCTTGCTTG
>CAZSKE010000137.1:0-6252 GCA_964607325.1 uncultured bacterium
GACCCTGTACCAGAGGCTACGCCACGGTACAGGGCCTAGCGCAATAGAAAATCGAGAAAAGCAAAAGCGAAGCGCGTCGAATGGGCCCGCCCTGAGCAAACGAAGTGCGTCGAATGGGTCCATTCTCGATTCTCAGAAGTTTGTGGTTCCATACGAGTCCAATCTGCGGAGGCGGCCATGTTCGGCAAAGGCAAGATCTGGTTCAACGGCAAGTTCGTGGATTGGAAAAAAGCCAACATCCACATCCTCTCCCATGTGGTGCAATACGGCTCCAACGTCTTCGAGGGCGTCCGGTGCTACAACACCAAGCGCGGGCCGGCCGTGTTTCGCGCGGACGCCCACGTCGAGCGGTTGTACGATTCCGCCAAGATCTACCGCATGGAGATCCCGTTCCCGAAGGACGTTTTCCTGAAAGCCTTGGTGGACACCGTCCGGGTCAACAAACTGAAGGAGTGTTACATCCGTCCCTTCGCCTTCCGCGGATACGGGGCGATGGGGCTCAACCCCCTGAAAAACCCCGTCGAGGCGGCCATCGCGGCCTGGACCTGGGGCGCTTATTTGGGCGAGACTTCCAAAGGCATTTCGGTGCGTGTGTCAAGCTGGCAACGGCCCGCGCCCAACACCTTCCCCATGCTGGCCAAGGCCGGCGGCAACTACCTGAACGGTTCCCTCATGAAGATGGAGGCCATCGACGCGGGGTTTGACGAGAGCATCGCGTTGGACAGCCATGGTTACGTGTCCGAGGGTTCGGGAGAAAACGTCTTCATCGTTAAAAACGGGGTCATCTTCACCCCTCCCTCCTGCTCGGCCATCCTGACCGGCATCACGCGCCATTCCGTGTTCGTCCTGGCCCGGGAAATGGGCGTTGAGATCCGCCAGCAGGTCCTGCCGCGCGAATCGTTGTACATCGCCGACGAGGTCTTCTTCTCGGGCACCGCCGCGGAGATCGTGCCGGTCACCACGATCGACAATATCAAGATCAAGGATGGGCGCCCCGGCCCGATCACCGCTCGTGTCCACAAGGCCTTTTTCGAGATTCTCCGGGGCGACGTGGCCGACCGCTTTAACTGGCTGATGCCGGTCCGATAAACGGTTGCGGGCGGCCGGCCCTCGGTTGGCCGAATTTGCCGGACGAATCCGATGGGTTCCTCCGCGCGCGTCCGCGTGAATCCAAGGTTATCAAACCCGGCGGCTTTACCTTTCGCGATGTCGCTTCCGTTGGAGGTTTTGAGTGCTTCGGATGGAACCGCGCCGTGTCCTCCTGATCCGCCTCAGGGCTTTCGGCGACGTGGTGTTGACGACCCCCCTTTTGCGCGCCCTCAAGCGCCGATACCCGAGCGCCGAACTGCACGTCTTGACCGACAGCCTCCCCGGAACCCTCCTGTCGGGAAATCCCCATGTGAACCGCCATTGGGTCTCACCGCCGCGGAACGCCCCCCTTTGGGAGCAAATCGATTATTTGCGACGGCTTCGCCGGGAAAAATTCGATCTGGTCCTGGACCTCTTCGGAAACCCGCGCAGTGCCTGGATGACCTACGCCACGGGGGCGCCGACGCGAGCGGGTTACGCGTACCGTTTCAGGCGCCACGCCTATACGCACCCGGTCCCCATGAACCGAGTGCGCAAGTACCAGGTCGAGGTGAACCTGGATGTGCTCCGGCACTTGGGCGTTCCCGACGACGGCGCGCGCACCGAACTGTTTTTGAGGGATTCGGAACGTCTCTGGGCGGGTGATTTCTTCCGAAGGTTCCTCATCCCGCGTTCCGAATTCCTCGTGGGATTGAACCCGACCGGTTCCTGGAGCGCCAAGCGCTGGCCGCTCGAGTATTGGACGACCCTCGTGGAACGCATGGCCGGCAAGGGCTTGCGCCCCCTGGTGCTCTGGTCGCCGGGGGATCCCGAGGGCGTGAGGGCTTGGGCCGACAAGAGGGGGGACAAGGTCGTCCTGGCCCCCCCGACGGATTTGCGGCAGTTGATGGCGTTGATTTCCGAGTTGGGTTTATTGGTGGGGAACGACGGCGCGCCCCAGCATATCGCCCAGGCGTTGGGAGTGAAGACCCTCACGTTATTCGGGCCCACCTGGGGCCTTTCATGGAACCCGCCCTCGGATAAACGCTTCCGGTTTCTTCAGACCTTTCCGCCCTGCGGTCCCTGCGACAAGACCCTCTGCCCGTATTCGGACACTCCGGATGCCGAGGGGAGGTACCGCCAGGAGTGCATGGCCGAGTTGAAGCCCGAGGCGGTCTGGGATGAAGCGGAACGGATGATGGACGATTTCTAAAACCCGCTTGGAATGACTTGCCGCCGGTTTACGCGGTTGAACGCAGGTGCTTTTTCCGCTTCAGTCCTCCGCGCGCCGCCGACTTTAATGCGTCGCGGCGGCGATTTCCGGGACGAATCCCGCGTCGCGGATCATCTTCTGGTCTTCGGACTGGCCCTGCCCCTCGGTCGTGAGGTAGCCGTTGATGAAGATCGAGTTCACGGCGAACAAAATCAGGGGCTGCAGCGACCGGAAAGTCACCTCGCGGCCCCCCGCCGCGCGCACGTCGGCGTCGGGATGCACCAGGCGGAACAAGGAAAGCACGCGAAGGGCGTAAAGCGGCGGGACCCGCGGGCGCCCTTCCAGGGGGGTTCCGGGCCGGGGATCCAGGAAGTTGACGGGAACCGATTCGGCTTTGAGGTCCCGCAGGGCGAAACACAGGTCCACTACGTCCTCGGCTTCCTCCCCCAGCCCCACGATGCCGCCCGAGCAGATTTCCATGCCGGCTTCCCGCGCCAATCGGACTGTTTTCACGCGGTCGGTGTAAGCGTGGGTGGTGACGAGTTTCGAGTAGAGCCGTTCCGAGGTCTCGAGGTTGTGGTTGAACTTATCCACGCCGGAGGTCGCCAAGCGCGCGGCTTTTTCGGGGGTGAGGATGCCCAGGGAAGCGCAGACTTTCAGCCCGCCCTCGGCCTTGATGCGGCGCGCGGCCTCGCAAATCACGTCCAGGTCCGCCTCGGAGGGGCCGCGCCCCGCGGTCACCATGCAGAACTTGTAGGCGCCGGCGGCCCTCGCTTTTCGGGATCCTTCGACCAGTTCCTCCACGGTTTGGAGGGGGTGCTTTCCCGCGGGGGTTTTATAGCGGGCGGATTGGGAGCAAAAACCGCAGTCCTCGGAGCAGGAACCCGATTTCGCGTTCTGCAGGACGTGGAGACGGACCTTGTTTCCGTGGAAGCGTTGACGCACCCGCCAGGCCGCGTGGAGGATGGAAAAGGTCTCCCCATCGGGGGCTTGCAGGACGTCCAAGGCTTCTTTTCGTTCCAACGGCCGGAGCGCCAGGGCCTTGTCGGCCAGGGCGTCCCAGTTCGCGGCGGGGGGGGGTGACGCTTGAGTCGCCAAAAGGGTCTCTCCTAAATATGGCTTTTTAACGCGGGCTTTTTGAACGACGTTTTATCGTAGAACCGATCGAGGTCGTGGTTCGTCCATCTATCTAGTACGTGAAATCGCGTCTGGCAAGGCGCGGAAAACATGGAGTATAACATAGCCCATGAACCTCACCCTCACATCCCGACGGCTTCTCGCGCTGGCCTTGTTCTGCGGCGTTTCGTGTCCCTCCTTTGTGAGCGCCGCCGGTTCGGAACAGGTCCTGGATATCCCGGCTTTCAGGAAAGTCGTGGAAAAACGACATGAAGCCTCGGCCAAGAAGGATCCGTCCCTTCGCCCTGATTTGAAAAGGCTGGAAAAGATCGTCAAGGCGGTTCCGGATTTCCCGGGCCCTTGGGCCCTCTTGGCCCGGCGCGAGGGCCGTTCTGGAAACGCCCGTCGCGCGGAGGAGGATTTCAAAACAGCCCTCTCCTTCGGGGGGAATTGGTCGGGCGCCGCGATTTGGAACGCCGAATTCCTGATGGAACGCAATCGGGACCGCGAGGCCGAAACCCTCCTGAGATCCGCCTTGGCGTTGAGACCGGGGGACGCGCTCCTGGAAAGACGATTGGCCGATTGCGCTTTTTCGGGCGACCTTTCGGAGGCTTCGCGCTTGTGGCAGGGCGTTTATAAGAAAAACGGAATGGCCACCGACGCCCTTCTGGCCTCGGCGCGAGCCGATTTCTCCCGAAAGGACTTCGGCGCCTGCCGAAAAAAACTGGAGTCCCTTCTCAAGATCCATCCCTCCAACCGCGAGATCCTGGAATGGAGGGTGCGAGCCGCCGAGGCCGATGGCGCCGCGGGAGACGCGGCGAAGGCCCGCGAAACATTGGCCGCCCGAGGCCGCGATTGCGACGATTTGGCCGAATGGGTCGAAGGCTTGACCGAGGGAAAACCGGAGAGGGCCTTGTCGTTGTATTCCCAAGCGGTTTCGCGCTACGTCGGTTGCGCGACTCTTTGGAAACGACTGGGGCTCGCCCTCGAGAATGCGGGCCGGGGTCCCGAGGCCTTGGACGCTTATCGCCGCGCTTGCCGCTTGACGGGTGTGCCCGACGCGTTCTTGGCGTCCCGAGTCCTGGAACTGGGTGGAACCCGGGAGTGCGAGCCGCCTTCCAAGGACCGCCGTTCTCGGCCGATCGCCTGGAAAGGGGACGCCCTGAAAACCCTCGCGGACCTGGAAAACCGGGATTTCAAGAGTGAGAGGGATTTCCCCGTCGATTTATTGTTGCGGGCGGCGGCCGACCGTGACGGGGCCTCCGCGACACGGGCCTGGGTCGCGCGATGGAGGAACCGTTTTCCGGTGGCGGTGGCGTTGGTGGAGGCGGCGGCCTGGAGAACCGAACGGCAACCGGGCCGGGCCTTGGAAACATTGAGCGCCGCGGCGGACGCCCGGCCCCTCGATCCCCGTCCGTACCTTCCGTGGTGCGAGACGCTTCTCGAGTCCAAGGATCCCGTCCAGGGACTCGAGACTTGCGTCCGGTGGGCCGAGGTGGATACCGGCAAAGGGCCTTTGTTATGGAAGGCCAGGTTCCTGATCGACGCGGGTCGCCCCATGGAAGCGGGAGATCTTCTTCGGGAGGTTTTGGCGCGGGATCCCGAGAACGCCCTCGCCTGGAAGGAACTTGTCCGGGTGCATGACTTGGCCCAAGACAAGCCGAGCGCCTCGGAGGCTTGCCGGGTGTGGGCGCAATGGAAGCCGCTCGATCGGGAGGCGTGGGAAACCTGGTTCAAGCATCTAGGTACCGGTTCGCCCGAAGGGACGATGATCCAACGGATTCTTAAGTTATTACCGATGTAATATTCATCTTGTTTTAAACCCCATTGAAATTCTTGAAAAAGGCTTAAAAACAAGGCGATAAACATAAAAAAACATATGGTTTAACATTAAAACGATGGTAATATACCCGCAGGTAAATGATTTACCGACGTGTTTAACGACAAACCACAGGGCTTGAAGGCCCTTTTCGAGATGCATTTACTTCTGCACTCGGGAGGTCCTTTTCTTGAGATTCCCCCACGCGCAACAACTCAAAACAGGGAAGCGGCCTTGGTGTTGCTTCATTGTGTTTGGTTGGATTTGGGCGGGAATCATTCTGTGTGTTGGAACTACACAAGCCCAGTGTCCGGCAGGCACCAATGGCGGCATTACGACGCCCAAATTGAATCTTCAAGTCGTGTGTTCAAATATGGGGTCACAGAACAGCTCTTATGGTATTCGCTTGTACAACCATGATTCATCGCCGGTCTCCATCCAGGATATTTGTTTCAAGATTTGGGTATATGAAAGCGACGTAATGAATTTGGTTTCGTGGGCCGGCGGTTTGGGACGTGTTTACACTGCGGGAGGTGCGGATCAAGGCCAGGTGGTGGGAAGTGCTTCTGCGTCTGCGGCCACCTTTAGCCCCAATTGCACCACTGACGCTAGCCACATGGCCAATCAGGTCATCACGTATTGTATGACCTCCAGTGCCCAGGTCATTCCGGCGGATGGGGGCTATTGGCTGAACCAGTCCGATACGATCAACTTCGGACGGAACAACCCTCAAATGGACAACGGGAATTTCGCTGACGATTATTCCCATTTGTTTGCGGGAACCGGCTGTGTGGACAGTCTTTGGCACGAGATGCCCTACATCGCCATGTACTACAAGGGAAGCCTAGTCCAGGAAATCACTGATTCATCCGGGACCCTGGATGGAAATACTGGACAGGAACCGTGTGCTGTCCTACCGACTTGTACTTTAACTCCGACGATCACCGCCACATTCACTTTCACCAGCACGCCGACGTTCACCCCGACCCAAACGTTGACTTCGACGAGAACCAACACTTTCACACGAACGTTTACA
>CAZSKE010000138.1:0-1101 GCA_964607325.1 uncultured bacterium
CAACGTGGATTCTATCCACGTCAAGGGAGGCGCGCTTTCATCTCATCAGATTCCTTCGACACGCGATTAATCCGTCCTCGCCAACCTGGGAAGGATTGAAGTCTGCGGCGCATTATGAGGTGTTTCGTATTTTGCGGGAAAAAGCGCGGATCGATGGACCTGGATGGAACTTCCAGGAATTCAAACCGAACTCCCTCGACCACACACTCCATATCGCGACCGCGCCATGTCCAGGGGTTATCCGAGGGAGACATTGAAATCCCGAAAGGAGAAGTGAGCGCGCGAAAACGGCGAGGCGAAATGACGCAGCAACGCCTCGTGGGAACCGTCATTTCGCTCGAGGCAAGCGACGTCAAGTTAAACGTTCCCTAAGACAAAGCGCTTGATGAAAGCCCTTCTTTGAGAGCCTCGCGACACGGTCGAAGTAAAACGAAAGACCCTGATTGTTGGGGTTTTCCCTGTTGACCATCGGTCCAGAGTGATAGTTTTGAGTCGGGTCTGAAAACGAGATCCGGATTCCGCGCGAGAAATACGCGGCCCGGATACCACCCACCGCCTGAATTACGGTGGCATGCGCATCCTAATCGGAGGCCGCCATGTCATACGTTCCTGCCTCTTCCGAATCCTTGAACCTTCCTGTCGTCGCGAACCTATTGCGGGATTTTCGCGCCGCGGTCAGTTATCTTTCCTTCTATTCCTCCGATAGCCCTTTCGTGGGCCAAGCCACGCGTCATTTCCACCAGGGATTGGTTTCCCTCCTTAAAAACGTCTCGCCGCTTGTTTTCGAGTCCCAGGACGGGGATTTACTCGTGAACGGGACACCCTTTCCCGGCGAGGAGACGATCTTGCGAGCCCTGGCCGATCGAGGATGCCGCCAGTTTACGGTCACGGCCGGAGTGACGGATCCGGAAAGCCAATCGTTTCTCCGCGACCTTGCCGCCCCCGGTGGGGATCGGGAGACCTTTCGCGCCGCGTTGAAGCCAGGGGGTTTTTTCCGGCATATTTCCGCGGATTTCGGTGAAGAAATCGATCCACGCCCGGTTTCCCCAGAGGCCGCGGAAGCGATCGGCGCGTCGGTTCTCCCTCTCTCGCCCGCGGTAC